>JAEEJH010000129.1 GCA_016281775.1 Clostridiales bacterium
CAAAAGCGAACCGATTATGACGAGTATGAGGTCAAGCGCGAGGCATACGATCCACGAGATCATCCAGCCGGGATTTTCCGCCGTGAATTTGAACTGCACCTTGAAAGTGAAAAGCAGTATCGCCATCACTTCACAGCCTATGCCGAGTATCCAGAGGATGATCGCGACGATGCGGTAAGGCAAAGCGTTCTGCCTCGTGGCGGCGAGCAGCTCGTCCTGCGTGGCGCTCTGCTGACCTACCTGCGTGTAGGTATGTTCCACTTTCTTTTTCGGCGCGGACTTCTTGGCGGCCGCGGCTTCAAGCGCTCTTTTCGCCGCTTCTTTCGCGGCGTCGTTTGATTTTTTATCAGCCATATTTGAACCTCCGATCATTTTATGCTTTGATTATAGCACAATAACAGACCGATGTCAAGCGTTACGGTTCTTATTTCGACGTTTTTTGACGCCGTTATTCCGCTTTTGCTATCTTCAGATCCGCGGAGACGGAGTTGAAGTCGACAGATACCGAGCCGTCGCCGTATTCTCTCTGACCGAAGTCGGAATCGAAATCACCGCTGACGGACGAGATCTTCGCCTTATAGCCTGCCGTGCCGGCGGGTAATCTGAGTTCGACGTCGCCGGATACCGTGTTAAGTTTGTACTGTATCGCGGCGTCCTTTTTCTGCGTGAGTGTGATCTTTCCGGAGACCGTGTTCGTATCGACCGCGCCGGTAATTTCGGCGGATATATCGAGGCCGCCCGACACGCCGTCGAATCTGACCTCTTTCACGGTATCGGCTTTAACGCCGACGCCGCCGCTGACCGTTTTTATATCGATCTTGTCGGCGTTATATAAGTCGATATCGACCCGCGAACTGACGTTATTCAGTTTGACCGCGCCGAATTCCTCGGTGACCGTGACGGTTATCTCCTTTGCTCTGTTGTTCAGCAGTTTGGAGCTCGCGCCGTCTTCCGCCCATTTGATATAAAGCGTACCGGCTTCGAGCTTGTAGTAAAGCGGAAAATAATCGCCCTTGACCGCTTTTTCGACGATGCTGAACGTATCGCCTCTGACGAAGCTGATCTTGCCGGCTATCCAGTCCATATCGACCTTCTGTACCGTACCTTCGAAGGTCTTTACTTTGTTTTCTTCAAATTTTTCGTAACCGGTGCCGTCGTAGCTGTAATTTAATCCGACGGAAAAATTGACGCCGCAGCCGGATAACAGAAGAACGGCGGCAAGGAACACTGATAAAGTAATTATAAATCTTTTCATTTTTTTCTTTCCTTTATTATTATTTGATTCCATTATATCCTTTTCTCTGCTTTTGTCAATAGATTTTTTCATCTTTTCAAGCAGTTTTGAGCAAAAAGTGCTTGATTTTTCAATTTACCTCTTGACAAATCGGTCGGTTTGTGATATATTATATTAGCACTCGGAGATTATGAGTGCCAATATTTGAAATCATCCCGAACCGGAGGTGTTGATATGAATTACAATAAACTTACTGAAAAAAGCCTCGGCGCTCTGCAGGCGGCGCAGGCTCTCGCCGGAGAATACGGCAATCCCGAGGTGACGGAAACGCATCTGCTTCTGTCTCTCTGCGATCAGGAAAACGCGCTTCTCCCCTCGATTCTGCAGAATATGAACGTTGACGCAAACGCTTTCAGAGCCGAAGTGAACGACGCGGTAGAAGCTCTGCCGAGGCAGACCGGCGGCTCGCTCTATATGTCGCAGGCTCTCTCCCGCGCGCTTGAAACCGCTGAGAAAAAAGCCGCGGGAATGAACGACGAATACGTTTCGGTCGAGCATCTTTTCATGGGGATCATGGCCGCGCCGGACGATGCGGTCAGGCGCATATTAAAAAACTGCGGCGTGACCGAATCCGCGTTTCTCTCCGCGCTTAAAAAGATCCGCGGCAACAGCCGTGTGACGAACGAGAACCCCGAAAACTCATACCAGGCTCTTGAAAAATACGGTCAGGATCTCGTAAAACTCGCGAGGGAAAGAAAACTCGACCCTGTGATAGGCAGAGACGACGAGATCAGGCGGGTGATCCGCATACTTTCGAGAAAAACGAAAAACAACCCGTGCCTTATCGGCGAGCCGGGCGTCGGCAAAACGGCGATAGCCGAGGGGCTGGCGCTGCGTATTGTGCGCGGCGACGTGCCTAACAACCTCAAAGACGTGACGATCTTTTCGCTCGACATGGGCGCGCTGATCGCCGGCGCGAAATACAGAGGAGAATTCGAAGAGCGTCTCAAAGCCGTGCTGAACGAGATCAAAAAGTCCGAGGGCAAGATCATAATGTTCATAGACGAGCTCCACACGGTCGTCGGCGCGGGCAGGACCGAAGGGTCTATGGACGCCGGCAACCTGCTCAAACCTATGCTCGCGAGAGGCGAACTGCACTGCATCGGCGCGACGACGCTTGACGAATACAGAAAATACATCGAAAAAGATCCCGCGCTCGAACGCCGGTTCCAGACTGTACTGATAGACGAGCCGAGCGTCGAAGATACGATAACGATACTGCGCGGACTCAAAGAAAGATACGAAGTGTATCACGGCGTCAAGATACAGGATAACGCGCTGATATCGGCGGCGGTTTTGTCGAACAGATATATTTCGGACAGATTTCTGCCCGACAAGGCGATAGACCTCGTAGACGAGGCTTGCGCGCTGATAAAGACCGAGATGAACTCGATGCCGACCGAAATGGATAAAATATCGCGGAAGATAATGCAGCACGAGATAGAAGAGGCGGCGTTGTCGAAAGAGACCGATCAGCTGTCGGTAAAGCGGCTCGAAGAGATACGTAAAGAGCTCGCCGAAGAACGCGACGAGTTCAACTCGATGAAAGCGCAGTGGGAGCTTGAAAAGAGCGGCATCGGCAGACTGCAGAGCCTGCGCGAGCAGATAGAACGCACTCAGGCGCAGATCGAGGCGGCTGAAAACGCGTACGACCTTGAAAAAGCGGCGGAGCTAAAATATTCCGTTCTGCCGAAGCTCAAAGCAGAGCTTGAAGCGGCGGAAAAAGCCGGCGGCGACAAACCGTCGAGAACGTTTCTGCGCGACAAGGTGACCGAAGAAGAGATCGCGCGCATAGTATCGCGCTGGACCGGCATACCGGTATCGAAGCTGCTCGAATCCGAAAAATCAAAGCTGCTTCACCTCGACGACATTCTGCATAAGAGAGTCGTCGGGCAGGACGAGGCGGTGCGTAAAGTGTGCGACGCGATATTGAGGAGCCGCGCGGGCATAGCCGACCCGAGCAGACCGATCGGTTCGTTTCTCTTCCTCGGCCCCACGGGCGTCGGTAAGACGGAGCTTGCAAAGGCGCTTGCGGAGGCGCTTTTCGACGACGAGCGGGCGCTCGTAAGGATAGATATGACCGAGTATATGGAGAAGTTCTCCGTCTCGCGTCTTATCGGCGCCCCTCCCGGATACGTCGGCTACGACGAGGGCGGTCAGCTCACCGAGGCGGTACGCAGAAAACCGTATTCGGTGGTGCTGTTCGACGAGATCGAAAAAGCTCATCCCGACGTATTCAACATTCTTTTGCAGGTGCTCGACGACGGACGTATCACGGACAGCCAGGGCAGGACCGTCGATTTCAAGAACACGATTATCATTCTTACTTCAAATCTCGGCTCCGACATAATACTCGACGGCATAGACGGCGAGGGCAATATTTCGGACGAAGCGAGAGAACGCATCACCTCTCTGCTCCGCAGAAGCTTCAGACCGGAATTTCTGAATCGTCTCGACGAAACGGTGTTCTACAAACCGCTCACGCGCGCAAACATCGACAGGATCGTAGATCTGCTCCTTACGGGTATTTCGAAACGGCTCGAAGACAAACAGCTTTCGCTCAAACTGACGCCGGCGGCGAGAGAGTTCATAATCGATAACGGTTACGACCCGCAGTACGGCGCGAGACCGCTCAAACGTTTTCTGCAGTCGAAGGTCGAAACGCTGATCGCGGTCAAGATCGTCAGAGACGACCCCGCGCCCGGCGACGTTCTGACCGTGGATTACAACGGAACGGAGCTTTTTATCGCATAAAACGCGTTCACACATTATTTTCACTTTTTTTGAAAAACCACTTGACAAGCTCGATCCGATTTGATATAATAGCAAGGCTATCCAAAAAGCGCTGCTATGGCTCAGTCGGTAGAGCACATCCTTGGTAAGGATGAGGTCATCAGTTCGATTCTGATTAGCAGCTCCAAAAATCAAGCAGCCGACGGCTGCTTGATTTTTTTATCCGGGCCGCCGAAGACGGGTCGGTATGTAATCGGCGTGATACGGCGCCGTATCGGCGCGGTTTCGTTTCCCTCCCGTTTTTCCGCTTTTTCGATTATTGTTTACCCGCTCTCCACGCGTTTTTCATATTTGTGATTTATAATAAGAACGTAAAACTCGGTAAAATCCGATCAGACGGAGGTATCTCATGTACGGTCTTAACGAACTTCTCTCGGGGCTCGACGCTCTCATCTCGGGCGTTCCGCATCTCACCGCAAATCTTGCAAACGCCTCGGCTTACATAATGAATTCATTTGAAGATATAAGCTGGGCGGGATTTTACATACTTGAGGACGGCGTGCTCGTGCTCGGTCCGTTCCAGGGCAAACCGGCGTGCATCGAGATAAAGCCGGGCAGAGGCGTCTGCGGTACTGCCGCCGCAAGCGGGCGGACGCAGGTCGTTTATAACGTTCACGAGTTCCCCGGTCATATCGCGTGCGATCCGGATTCGCGTTCGGAGATAGTCGTGCCGCTTTATAAAGACGGACGTATCTTCGGCGTGCTCGACATCGACAGCAAGACAATCGGCCGGTTCGGCGACGAAGAAAAAACGGTCTTCGAAGCGATCGCGCGGATCGTTGAAAAAACTCTTTAACGCTGATAAAAACGTCGTCTTTTACATAAAAAGCGGCGTTTTTTTGCGTTTTTCGGGCGATTTGCACAGATTACGGCGTTATTTTTGGGCAAAAAGCTATTGACTTTTATACTCCCGTGTGGTACAATTTAAACGTAATCATATATTATCACGCCGAAAGGCGAAACAAGAAAGGAACGCAATATATGAAAAAAGCATTGAGAATTTTAGCTCTCGCGCTTGCGATCGTCATGACGGTAAGCGTATTCGCCGCATGTACGGAAAAGCCGGCCGGTGAAGACACCAAGGCTTCGACCAAAGCTCCGGAAAAGACCGAATCCCCGACCGAAGCCCCGACCGAGGCCCCGACCGAAGCTCCGACCGAAGCCGTCGTGACGGAAGCTCCGACCGAAGCCGTGACGGAACCGCCGAAGGAAGTCGTCTGGTACGACGCATTCAGATGGGATTTCGACAAGCCCTCCGAACTCGGCTGGTACGCAACGAACAACACAGATATCGAAGCCGGTGAAGACGGCTCGCTCATACTCACGGTAGTAGGCGGCGACCCGCATATGACCTCCGACAAGACGCTTGCAAAAGCGAAACTCGACTGCGAAGACCTCGAACGCATCGTCATGCGCGTAAAGAACGAATGCGAAACGACGGGCGCGCAGATATTCATCAACACGACGCTGAGCCCCGGTCCGAGCGAAACTTATTCGTACAAATTCGATTACGACGAGTTCGACGAGGTCGACGGCTGGTATGAAGTCGAGATCGACACTTGGGATATCAGCGGTTGGGAAGGCAGACTCAAAGACATCCGCTTCGACTATTCCGAAGCGAGCGAAGGCGTAGTCTATATCGACTACATCTCTCTGCAGACCACAAATCCCGAAAAAGCGCTGAAACCCGATGAAGCAGTTACCGAAGAGCCCGATCCCCGCGCCGGCAAACAGGTGATCTACTCGATAGACTTCTCGAAGATCACCCCCGAAAAGTGCTGGTTCGGCGCTGCTGATCACGGCGAAGAAGAAGAAAAATCCGACGATATGTTTGAGTTCTCCAACGGCGTCGATCCCGAATCCGCCGTTGAAAACGACTACTTCGTATGCAAGATAGCCGGTCAGGACCCGTTCATCTTCTGCCCGGTCGTCGATATCGATATAGCCACCGAGGCCATTTCGTGCATCGTTCTTACCGTCTGCAACAGAGCTTCCGGTAAAAACGTGGCAGGTCAGTTATTCTACATGACCGACGGCAACCCCAATCCGTCCGAGCAGGGCTCCGAAAAGTTCTCTTATACGAAATCCGGTGAAGAAAACACCGAATTCGAAGAGATCATCATCCAGATCGAAGAGTCCGATTACTGGTACGGCGCGCTTCAGCAGATCAGATTCGACCCGTCCGAAGCGTGGAGCGGCGAGTGCTGGATCAAAACGATAGAATTCTTCGGCTGATAATCAGCCCGGAAGAAACGGTCGACGAAAATCGACCGTTTCTTTTTTTATTTTACACTTGACAAATTTCGCTGCTATTGTTATAATTACTTTATATTGCAATTACTTTTATCGGAAGTTGTTTTTTATGGTAAAGAGAAATCTGATAGCCGACGCGTTTTTCGAATGCGTTTCGTCGTTTTCGGAGCGGACCGGAGCCGGATCGTTTTACAGCAGCGCGGTGCGCGGCGGTAAGGACGGCAAAGGCAGTCTTGAACGTATGATATGCATCGCCGGTTATGAAAAGTTCGACGTCGCATATACTTATTTTGTGCGCTCACCGCTCGTATCGAGCATCGTGAGCATTTTCGACGTGCGCGTCATACTCGACAGACAGCACCCCGAGATCAGATACTCTCTTTACGACCTTATGTATATTATGGATCCGGAGAATTTCAAATGCTATCACTTCTCTTTTATCGAAACGCCGGAGAGGATGAAGCGCATTTTCGAATCGATCGAACCGGATCTTGAGACGTTTTTGCCGAGGCTCGCGACGATCGCGTCGCAGAAACCGGCGTTAAAAGATATCGAAGAGAAATTCAAAGACGGCGTGAACAGCTTTTTCGGGTACGACGTATTCAACGGCGATTACAGGACCGAACAGGGGCAAGAGTTATATATCTCGGCGCTCGAACACTATTACGCGCTGAGCGACAGCTTCTACGAATCAAAGGCTTACGCGCAGTTCCTTTCCGGTCAATACAGAAAAGCGTACGCCGGTATGCGCAAATACAAAAACAAGACGTACTATCAGGTGCGCCTCGCCTCGTTTTTGTCCGTCGATCCGCCGAAATACGACGCCGTCGCAGAAGACTGCAATACCGTCGGCGACGCGGTCGCCGTAAACAGATATCAGATAATCAGCGTTATGCTCGGCGCGCTGATAATGTTCGTTCCGTTTCTGCTTTTACATATCGGCGCGCATTTTCTTTACGCGAAACTGATCTTTTCCGGCGCCGTATGGAGCACGGCGTACACGCTCTCCGCGGCGCTCGGCACCGCCCCGTTCGTTTTTCCCTTCGCTATGTCGATGAGTTATATATTCAACCGCTTTACGGTAAAACTGATCTCGAAGAAAAAACGGACGTATCTTAAAAACCTCGAATCCGCCGCCGCGCCGTTTTCAAAAAGCGGCTGCGCGAGATTTCTGGTCTTCGCGGTGCTGACGATGCTGATACTGACTTCTCTGCTCAGCGTCAACTCGTTCACGGCGTTTTACGACGACGGCTTCAGATACAAGACCTCCGTCGCCGATATCTCCGGATCCTATTACTCTTACTCGGATATCAAAGAATTCGTGAAGGTGAACGGGCGTTACGATTATCTCGGCAGCTATGAAGAATTCACGTCTTACGTGATAATAATGAAAAACGGTTACGCGATAGATCTTCTGTACGAGGTATCCGCCGAAGATGCGGAAAAGCGGCTCGTGCCGCTGATGAAAGACAAGGGCGTGCCGGTGCGCGAAGTTCACGATCTGTCCGAAAACGGCACGATACTCGGATAAATATCTCAAAATAAGTATTTCAAATTTTATTTCACCTATTTTTCATAATATTATTAACTAAAAAACATTGATTTTCGTCGAAAAATCTTGTATAATGTAATACAGACTTCACGCTGACGCCCGCCGCGTCATATAATCAACACTGTCCGGGAAAGGAGGCGCCGTATGCCGATAACCACTTTTGAGCGGTTTGAGAAGAAATTCATAATCACGAGAGAACAGCACGAACGCCTGCTGCCCGCGGTGCTGAACTATATGGACGCCGACGCGTACTGTATCGGCGGCAGCAGCTACAACCTTGTCAATCTGTATTTCGACGACGACGACGATTCGATAATACGCGAATCGGTGCGCAAGCCGAAATTCAAGGAAAAACTGCGGATCCGCTCGTACGACGTGCCGCAGAACGGGAATTCCACGGTATTTATCGAAATAAAACGAAAATTCAACGGCGTCGTTACCAAGCGGCGCGCGGGTTTCCCTTACAAAGATATACTTCACTACCTGCAGACGGGCGAGCACCCGCAGACTGACAGTTACATTTACAACCAGGTGCTCGACGAGATAGACGCTTACCTCGCTCTGCATCCCTGCTACCCGAAGGTATTCATATCGTACGACAGGCACGCTTATTTCATGAAAGACAGCTCGGATACGAGACTGACCTTCGACGAGAACGTACTTACGAGAAGAAACGATCTCGATCTGCTTCTCGGCAACTACGGCGAGCCTCTGCTGCCGCCCGATAAACTGATAATGGAAATAAAATTCACCGGCGCGGCGCCTTTATGGTTCTCGCGGCTCGCGTCGGGCGAGGGACTGTTCAAAACGCCGTTTTCAAAATACGGCAAAGAGTTCGAACGGTATTACAAGCAGAACCACCCGTCTGTAATCGACTATATGTAACGCAAAGGAAGGTACGCACAATGAATCTCGAAGAACTGTTTTCAACTCAGGTCGGCGGAACGCAGATGTCCGTGGGCTCAACGCTCGGCATACTCGGAGCCGCGCTCGTCCTCGGCGTCGCAGTCGCACTGCTTTATAAATTCCTTCAGGACAGGGGCGGTTACAACACCGCGCTGACCGTAACGCTGGCGATACTGCCGGTCACGCTGACGTTCATTATAGTGATGCTCGGCAACAACCTGCTCGTCGCCTTCACCTTTGCCGGCGTTCTGACGCTCGTGAGATACCGGTCGGTACAGCTTCGCCCGAAGGATATCGCTTTCATACTGATGACGATCGCCGTCGGCGTGGCCTGCGGCGTGGGTTATCTCGCTTACGCGGTGCTCTTCGCAGTCGTATTTTCCGCGTTGATGACCGTGCTCTCGCTTACCGGATTCGGCGGCACCGCGAGATCGGTGTATCAGCTCCGCATCCTCATTCCCGAAACGCTGAGTTTCGACGGAGTTTTCGACGACGTGCTGAACGAATATTCGTCCGCGTGGCGCCTTTGCCGTATCAGAACGACCGATTTCGGCACCGTTTTCGAAATGGATTTTTCGGTAAAACTCAAAAAGAACGTAAACAGAAAAGAATTTCTCGATAAAATAAGATGCAAAAACGGCAACCTGCAGGTCACGCTCAATCTTGAGCCCGACGAATCGAAGGTCTGAGGTATTTATGATTTTCAAAAACACAGTAAGGATCATCGCGGCGGCGCTGATCGCCGTCTTCGCTCTCTCCCTGTTCGCATGCAATAACGGCCCCTCCGCGGATACCGGCGACGTTACCGCGGCTCCGGGCGAGCTGCCTTCTTCAGCCGCCGCTTACGACGGCCTGTTCTCATCCATGATGGAAATAAACGTCACGGTGCCTACGGCGGACCTCGCCGCGATGCTCAAAAGCCCCGACGACGAGACGTATTATCAGGCGACCGTCTTCGTAAACGGTATGAAATGTTCGACCGCCGGCATCAAGACGCGCGGCAACACGACTTTCGTTTCAGAAGCGGAGAGTGAAAAATATTCTTTCAAAATTCAGTTCGGCAAGTATCAGAAGGGCGTAAAAATAAACGGTCTGGACGAGCTGTATCTCAACAATATGTCTTACGACCCTTCGTGCGTACGCGAATATCTCGCTTATCTCTGCTTTGCGGAGCTTGACGCCGAAGCGCCGCTCGCCGCTTTTGCGAAGCTGACCGTGAACGGCGAATACTACGGAGTCTATCTCGCAGTGGAAGGCGTAGACGACAGTTTTCTCAAACGCGCCTTCGGCGACAACGACGGCACGCTTTACAAATCGCAAAAAGGCGCTGCTCTGACGGAGTTCGACGCTTCGGCTTTCTCTGTCAAGAACGGCGACGACAAAGGGCTGAAGAATATATCGGCGCTCATCAAAGCGCTTTCTTCGGGCGAAGGCGTCGAGGATATACTCGACGTTTCGGCGGTGCTGAAATACGCGGCGATCGCCGCCTGCCTCGGCTTAGAGGATTCGTATCTCGGCCCGAAATCCGAAAACTACTATCTGTACGACGAAGACGGCATGCTTGAAATAGTGCCGTGGGACCTCAAGCTCTCGTTCGGTACGGACGGGGCGCTCCGCAAGACGGGATATGCGATCAAATCGTCGCTGATCACCGCTTCGGTCGCAGAGCCGTATTTCGACGTGCTTGCGACCGAACGCCCGCTCGTCTCCAAACTGCTTGAGAACGAAGAATATCTGAAAGAATACAAAGGATACGCGAAAGACATCGCCGGTTTTCTGCAGAGATGCGAAGAGTACCTTCCGAAGCTGAAGACTACCGTATCCGAGGCGGTGAAAGCCGATACCAGAAGCTTTTACGGTTTCGAGGCGTTCGAAGCCGAGTTTACAGACGGCGAAAACACCCTGCTCGGCTTCATAAAGGCGCGCCGCGCGAATATCCTTACGCAGCTGGGTGAATGATTTGAAAAAGACAACGGTAATTATCATCGTGCTCGTTACGGTACTCACCGCGCTCTTCTCGTGCGCAAAGACCGAACTTGACACGCCCGCCAATATGCAGCTCGCGTCCGCCGAAGCCGCGGACTATTATCTGTACGTGCCCGACGGCTGGGTCATCTCGAGCCAGGACGGTATAACCGCGGCTTACGTTTCCGTGATCGACAACTCGAACGTATCGTGCGCGAGATACACTCTCACTAACGAAGCGGTATTCGAAAACGTCACCGAAGAAGAAAAGGCCGAGATCACCTACGCCAAAAACTTCTGGACCGACTACGTCTCCCAGCTCGGTTCGGCCTTGCCGGGATTCAATATGCTGAGCGGACCGACCCCCGTCGTGCTTGACGGTCACGCCGCGATAAAATGCGGTTATTTCGCCGCTCTCTCAGGCAAGAATTACAGATACGACATGGTGATCTGCATAAAAGACAGGCTCTACGCTTATATCCTCACGTTCACCGCTGAGGAATCGAATTACGAAGCCGATTCGGCGTATTTTGACAAGATAACCGCCGAATTCAGATTTCAGACGGGAAGATTTGAATGATATGACGGCATATTTCGACAACGCGGCGACAACGCATTTATGCGCTCTCGCCGCTTTGGCTTTAAAACAGGCGGAAGAAGAATACGGCAATCCCTCTTCTCTGCACGCTCTCGGCTTTTCGGCTTACGGTCTTATGACCGAGTCGAGAAAAAAAGTCGCCGCTCTGCTCGGTATCAGAGACAAAAAGAGCGAACTGATCTTCACCGGAAGCGGGACCGAGTCGAACAATACCGCGATCTTCGGCACGGCGTACGCGAAAAAGCAGAATCAGGGCAAAAAAATAATCATATCCGATTCGGAACATCCGTCGGTGCATAACGCGGTATACGAGCTTCAGCGCCGCGGCTTCACCGTGCACGAGGTAAAGACGAGGTGCGGCGTGATCGACGCGGAGGAATTCGCCGCGGCGGTAGATCAGAACACTTTTCTCGTAAGCGTTATGACCGTCAACAACGAAAGCGGCGCTGTCTACGATATCGCGGGGCTGTGCGCGGCGGCGAAACGGATCAACAAAAACGTGATCTTCCATACCGACGCGACGCAGGCTCTCTGCAAGATACCGCTTTATCCGGAAAAGCTCGGGGTGGACCTTATGACCGTTTCGGCGCACAAGATCGGCGGGCCGAAAGGCGTCGGCGCGCTTTATATTTCGCCGGAAATGATCAAAACGCGGTCGATAACTCCGTACCTGTTCGGCGGCGGGCAGGAATACGGGCTGCGCTCCGGCACGGAGAACGTGCCCGGGATCGCGGCGTTCGGCGCGGCGGCGGAAGCGGCCGCAGCGGCGGCGGAGGAAAACGCGGCGAAGGTCGCCTCGCTTTCGGACCGTATCTGCTCCGCTCTTTCCGCTCTCGGCCTGAAACTCAATCTGCCGGAAAAGGATCGGGTTAAACACATAATCTCCGTGACTTTACCGGGAATAAAAAGCGAGACGATGCTCCATCACCTTTCGTCTCTCGGCGTTTACGTTTCGAGCGGCTCCGCCTGCTCGTCGCATCACGCCGGCCTGTCGCGTCCGATGAAGAATTTCGGGCTTACCGACGCGGAAGCCGACTGTACCCTGCGCATAAGTCTCTGCCCGGACAATACGGAAGAGGAGGCGGACCTGCTTATCTCGGGTATCGCAGACGGGCTGAAAAGCCTTATCAGGGCTTATAAAATAAAAATAATTTAACACTTATTTTAAAATTAGTTATTTAGTATTCGCATTCGATGTGTTATACTATAAAATACCGTATTGCCGTTAAGCGCGGTTTTGATGCGGACAGTAACGTAATGAAAAGAAAGTTGGAAAACTGAAATGGCTAAGACAAACATCAAAGCAAAAAACAAAAAAAGCACGGATATCTGGTACGTCCTTATCGCCGTATTCGTTGGATTCTGCCTGCTCGCGGGTCTTCTCGTGGCGATACTCAAGCCGACCGGACTTTGGGACAGTATCACTCTGCACACGAACACCGCGATGAAATCGGAACATTATTCCGTAAACAACGCGCAGTTCCAGTATTCGGTATATTCGATCTATAATAACTATTATCAGCAGTATTTATCCTCATACGGCACCAATTATATGTCGTATTTCGGTTTTGACAGAACGAAACCGCTTTCAGAGCAGAAGTATTTCAACAGTTCGACCCAGTCATGGCTCGACGCCTGCGTCAACGACGCGAAATCCAATCTCACCCAGATACTTTATCTGTGCGAAGCCGCGCGCGCCGAGGGCATGACCCTCTCCGACGAGCATAAGAAAGAGATCGACGATACGATCGACGCTATCTCCGGGATTGCAAAGAGCTATAACTACTCGTTCTCGACTTACGTCGGCAACCTTTACGGCAGCAAGGGCATCACGAGAAAAGACATAAGAGGCATGCTCGAGCTCCAGCTGCTTGCGTCCCAGTATACGGAAAAGGTCTACGGAGATTTCACCTATACGGACGAGCAGTATAACGCATACTACAACGAGCACAAACTCGATTATCTGAAAGCCGACTATTATACCTATCAGATAAAAGCCGAATACGCGACCGACGCTGACGAAGCCGCCAAGAAGGAAGCGATAGACGGCGCGAAAGCAAAAGCCGAGGAACTTCAGGCTAAGATAGACGGCGGCGAATCGTTCGTAAACGTTATCGTCAACTACGAGCTTGAACTCGCCAAAGCTGAAGAAGAAGCCCTCGCCGGTTCCGACGACGAAAAAGCAAAGGCTGATCTCAAGAAGAAGATCGAAGAGATAACTCCCGAAAACATCGAAAAGAAGATAACCGTAAAAGCGCATACGAACGCCGACAAAGAATTTGACGACTGGCTGTTCGCAGACACTCCCGCGGCAGACGGCAGCGCAAAGATGTTCTCCGGTGAGGAGACGTTCGATCTGTATCAGGTCGTAAAGAGCGCTTACAGAGACGAATACAAGACCGTAACTCTCGGCCAGCTCTCCCTCGCCATCGACGATTTTGACAAAATGGAAGACGCCGTAACATACGCTCAGAAGATCATTGACGAATTCAACGCCGGCTCCGACAAGTCAGCCGAAGCGTTCGTAGCTCTCGCCGATAAGTACACGACTGACGACGTGACCGTAGCGTCCACCGGCGTTACGAAAGAAGCCTCCAAAGCAGGTACGGACGAATTCGCCGACGTCGACGAATGGCTCTTCTCCGAAGACCGCAAGAAAGGCGACGTAAAGTATTTCGAATTTGCCGATAAAGGCGTGGCGATCTACGTTTTCGACGAGTTCGGCAAAGCGTCATGGAACGTTGCAGTCGACGGCGATATGAAAAATGAAGATTACGAAAAGCTCTGCAAGGAACTTGAAGAGAAATACCCCGTAACGGTCAACGCAAAAGCCATAGCGAAGATAAGCTGACGACAATATTTAAAAAGGCTGTTTGATTTTGATATCAAACAGCTTTTTTTATCCGTTTTCGGACCGTATCAGAATAAGAAAATAATAAATATATGTAAAATAACGGCGTCTGCCGCGTTTTACTTGACAAAACTCGGAAAATATAATAAAATCATGTTGAAAAATCTGATTTTTTGCTACTATATGTGCGAGGAGGCGATGAAATGACCGACAGGGATATAATAGATCTGTATATCAAACGCGACGAAAGAGCGATCGCGGAATCACAGAAAAAATATGAAGACTACTGTTATTCCGTCGC
>JAEEJH010000130.1 GCA_016281775.1 Clostridiales bacterium
CCGTAACTCTGCTTTCGGTCAAAGCGTCCGTGCGCTCCGCCGCGGTCGTGGGATCGCCCTGCGCGGCGCCGGCGCAAGCCGTCAGCATAAGCGTTATACATATAAAAAGTGATATGAGCCGTTTCATTTTTCCGCCTCCGTGTTGATTCTGTTATATTCTACCACGCGTTTTCGCGTATGTCAATAAAAAAATACCGGAGTTTTTCGCCTCCGGTATTTTTTCAACTCAGTCTATTATGAACGCGTTGCACGGCACGCCTTCGCTGTTACAGAGCGTGAGCGTTTCGGGGAACATATCGTTGTCGGCGAGGTTGTAGCCGATCTGTTTGATCTTCTTTTTCGCCGTGATCTTTATCGTATCTTCGCCGACTATCTCGATCGTTTCGGGCTTAGACCACGATGCCGAAGTTGCCTTGACCTTGATGCCTTTCGCTTCGCCGCCTTCGAATTTGAGGCCGGAACCGACGTTTCTGAATTTGACGTAAGCGGTAAGGCCGTCGTCTTCATACGTCACGGATACGGCTGAGGGACCTTCTGCGCAGGTCGGATCGCCTACGCCGTAAACGCCTGCGAGTATCATCTTCGCCATTCTCTCGGACTGCTCCCATTTGATATACGGGTGCAGGTTGTTTCCGTACGTCATGTCTTTCCAAAGGTCGGACGACTGGCAGAGGTGAGCGTTGGTCAGCACGTTCGGTATCGTGCCCATGTACGTACGTACGCTCGCGTACGGGAAGTAATTCGTTTTTATCGGCGGGAATTCGACGATATAAACGGGGTAGTCGTGATTTATCTGGTCGTGTCTGTTGCGCAGTTCGGTTATCAGAGCTCTGAATCTCGCCGGATATTTTTTATCGTTCGGGCTCTGCATATCGGATTCGCCCTGATACCAGATGATGCCGCTGATCGGCATGTTCTGGAACGGATACATATACTGGTTGTACATAAAGCGCGACGGACCGTTGTTGACGACGCCGGAGCAGCGGTAAACGCCGTCTTTGTCCTTTTTGTCTATCTTCAACTCGTCGCATACCTCGTTCGGGCAGAACGAGTTAAGACCGAGACCGTTGCCGTCAAATTCGATCATGCCTATCGGCACCTTGCCCTCGAGCTTGTCGTAGATCTGTACCGCGGTGAAATAGCCTATCGCGGAGAACAGCAGAGCGGCGCCGCGGCCGGGCTTCTGCCAGCCGCGTTTTATCGGCACGTCTTCGATCAGTTCGATCGAACCCACCCAGACGTTCGTTGCGTCGGAAGAGGCGTTTCTGTTCAGACGGATAAGATCGTCGTCGGAGATCCTTACGTTCCTGCCGGCTTCGTTTGCAAGCGGTTCGTTCTTTATATCCTGTACGGTGTAGTGTACGTTCGACTGACCTACCACCCAGTAAACGTCGCCGACGAGAACGTTTTCGATATTATACTCGACTCCGTCGCCGTAAACTCTCATCGTGCGCGGCTCGGTGCATTCGGGCAGAGAACCGTTGAGTGTTATGAGCCAGTGACCGTCTTCTATCAGCGCCGCTCCGGTAAGACCGGCAAATTCGGCGTTGACGCGCTTGCCGTTCTGGTCTTCGTCAGCGAAGCCCCATATCCTTATATATTCGTTTCTCTGTATCACCATATCGTTTCCGATGGCTCTCGATACGGTGAACTGCGTCGCCGCGGGAGCCGCGAGCACTTCGGGATCGGGATCCTTAAAGAGCGGTTCGGTGACCGGCTCGGTGACCGGTTCGGTCGTCGCAGGTTCGGTGACCTGTTCGGTCGGAGCTTCGGTCTTTGCGTCCGTAACGATCGCTTCGGTCGGAGCTTCCGTCTTCGGCGCGTCGGTCGTCGCCGGCTGTGCGCCCACGCAGCCCGTAATTATAAACATCATACAGATCAACAATGAAATCAAACGTTTCATATTATCCTCCGTTTTATTTTTTTACTATTTTATCACAGAAAACCACCGTTGTCAATGAAAAAACGTCAATTATTCGGTCGGTCTTATCAAAATTTAAAACTTTATACTTGCAAAAGAAAAAAATATCTGTTATACTCATTAAGGCTAAAATAAGATACTTATGCGAAAAAATAAAAATCGGAGTACGCTATGAAATATTTTATTCTTTTATGCGACGGCATGGCAGATAAACCGGTCGCTTCGTTCAACGGCAAAACGCCGATGGAAGCGGCGGTCAAACCGACGATGAATATGCTTGCGGCGAGGAGCTTCAACGGGCTTACGTCTCACACGCCCGAAGGCCTTCTGCCGGGTGAAGACGTCACCGTTTTATCCGTGCTCGGCTACGACCCCAAAGAATACGCGCACGGCACCGCGCCGTTTGAAGCGGTATCGGCAGGCGAAGATCTTGCTCCCGATCAGACCGCTTACAGGCTCGACCTCGTGACTTTGTCGGACGACGGTCTTCCGTTTGCCGAAAAGACTCTTACCGATCCGACCGCGGGCGAGATAACGACCGAAGAAGCGAAAGAGCTTATTGCCGCGCTGAATAAAGTATTTAACGCCAAAACGAGAAAACTGCTCACCGGCATCGGCAGCCGTCACTATATGGTGTGGAAAAAAGCGCCGCTTTTCAACGGTTTTACCGGCGCGCGTCAGGCGGCGGGCAAAAAGCTCTGCGAATGCCTGCCGGAAGGGGAAGCGGGTCAGAGATTCGTCTCGCTTCTGGAAAAGAGCCATAATATTTTAAACGATCATCCCGTCAATAAGGCCAGACGCGAAAAAGGTCTGCCGCCCGCCAACGGTCTGTGGATCAGCGGCTGCGGCAAGCGCGCGGAGCTGCCCGATTTCAATTTCAGATGGGAGACGAACGCGTCCGTCATCTCCGCCGTCGATCTCGTAAAAGGCATCGCCATATCGGCGAAAATGAGATCCGTCGACGTGCTCGGGGCGACGGGTCTGCTCAATACGAATTACGAGGGCAAAGCCAAAGCGGCGATCGACGAGTTCGAAGCCGGAGCGGAGACCGTGCTCGTGCATATCGCAGGCACGGCGGAATACGCGTTCAAGGGCGAACCCGAAAAGAAAAAACAGGTCATCGAAAACGTCGACTCGGCGATACTTTCGCCCGTTTACGAATATCTCTGCGGCTGCGGCGATCAGTTCAAGATAATGGTCGTCACGAACCGCACCGTTTCGAGCGAAGAACACGCCGCGATAAGCGAACCGTCGCCGTTCTTCATCTACAACGCGCAGAGAAGCGAAGTCGGTTACAAACCGTTTTCCGAAGCCAACGCCGCCAAGAGCGGATTCTATCTGCCGGAAGGCTTTAAACTTTTGAATTTCTTTATCAGAAAACCCGGCGTGCCGAAGTCTGAAGGCGAAGAAGAACCGGCGGAAGATCAAAAAGAGGGCAAAGATGAATAATAACGAAGAATTCGAAGAAACAGAAGAAACAGAAGAAGCAGAAGAAACCGAAGATCTTACCGAAGAAGAGACCGCGGAAGATACGGAAGAAGAGTCCGTGACCGCCGCGGAAGAAGCGGAGGCGTCGAAGAAAAAACGCACGGCAACGCGCGAGATCTTCGACTGGGTCGAGGTCATCGTGCTGTCGCTGTCGTTCGTGCTTCTGATGTTCTCGTATTTGGCGCGGCAGGCGATGGTCGACGGCAACTCGATGAGAGAGACGTTTCACGACGGCGAGCGGATAATCATATCCGATCTGTTCTATACGCCCAAGCAGGGCGACGTGATAGTGTTCCAGGTCCCCGGCAGCCGTCTCACGACCGAACCGATAATCAAACGCGTCATTGCCGTCGGCGGCCAGACCGTGTATATCGATTTCGACAACTGGCTCGTTTACGTATACGACGACAGCTCGCTTACCGTCGACGAGGTCAAAGCGACGGTAAAACCGCTCGTCGAACCGTATATCGAGGCGATGAGAGAAGACGCGAAGATGGATTATTCGTCAGATCTCGAATATCCTTACACGGTGGAGGAGGGCAAACTCTTCTGCATGGGCGACAACCGCAACGGATCTACCGACTCGCGCTCGAGGCTCTTGAAGACAGTCGACGAGAGGTATATTCTCGGCAAGGTGATATTCAGGATATATCCGTTCACATGGTTTTGATATCTGCCGCATCGGTACACCGGTGCGGCGATTGTATAAGAGGTATAAATGGAAAACAATATAAACTGGTTCCCCGGCCACATGGCGAAGACCGAGCGGATGATAAAAGAGAATCTCGGCTCGGTGGATATCGTGATAGAACTGCTCGACGCGAGGATCCCGTACAGTTCGGCAAACCCCGACCTGCGAAGGATCATCGGGCAGAAACCGCTTCTGACGGTGCTGAACAAATACACCGCCGCCGACCCTTCGGCGTGCGCCCTCTGGCGGGATCATTATAAAAAACAGGGCAAGACGTGCATTTTTACGGATTGCCTTACCGGTTACGGTTTCGACAAAATGCGCGCCGAGGTCAACACTATACTGTCCGACAAGCTGAAGCGATACGAAGAAAAGGGCATGTCCGGCAGGCATCTGCGCGCCATGATCGTCGGCATACCCAACGTAGGCAAATCGTCGCTTATAAACCGCCTCGCCAAAAACAGATCGGCGAAAGTCGAGAACCGCCCCGGCGTTACTACCGCAAAACAGTGGGTGCCGACCTCGGCGGGCATCGATCTGCTCGATACTCCCGGCGTTCTCTGGCCGAAATTTCAGGATAAGACCGTCGGCGAGAATCTGAGCATGACCGGCGCGATAAAAGACGAGGTGGTCGAGCTCGAATACGTCGCTTACGCGCTCTGCGACAGACTCAAAAAACTGTATCCGGAACTGCTGTGCGCAAGATACGGTCTTGATCGCGGTTTCGTAGACTCGGCGGAGCCGTACGAGATCTTCGAAGCCGTCGGCAAAAAGAGAGGGCTCATAGTAAAGGGCGGTGAGGTCAACAGAGACAGATGCGCGGATCTGCTGCTCGACGAATTCCGCGCAGGCAAGATCGGAAAAATAACGCTTGAGAGGCCCGAAGATGCTTGAATATACGTTTGAAAACGAAATAATAAGTAAGGGATACAAGCTCGTCTGCGGCGTCGACGAAGCCGGCAGAGGCCCTCTCATGGGTCCGGTCTGCGCCGCCGCGGTGATACTGCCGACGGGGCTTGTCATAGACGGGTTAAACGACAGTAAAAAACTCTCGGAGAAGAAAAGAGAAGCGCTTTACGGCGTGATAACGGCAAATGCCGTCGCGTACGGTATCGGCTTCGCTTCGGTCGAAGAGATAGACGGGATAAACATTTTAAACGCCGCGATGCTCGCGATGAACCGCGCGATAGAACAGCTCGATCCGAAAGCCGATTTTGCGATAATCGACGGCAACTGCAAAAGATCGATAAAAATCCCGTGCATGACGCTTGTCGGCGGCGACGCGAAATGCCCGTCGGTAGCCGCGGCGTCGATACTCGCGAAGGTCAGCCGCGACAGGCTCTGTTACGAGCTCGACAAACAGTACCCGCAGTACGGCTTCGCAAAGCATAAAGGCTACGGCACGAAAGATCATATCGTGGCGCTTTTCGAATACGGACCTTGCGAATGTCACAGAAAAACGTTTTTGAAATTCATGGACGGCAAAAAATGACCGATAACAGAACCAAAGGCCTTTTCGGCGAACAGGCGGCTGCCGATCTGCTCGTATCGAAGGGATACCGCATAGTAAAGAGAAATTATTATACGCGGGGCGGCGAGATAGATATAATAGCGGAAAACGGTAAAGTCATAGTCTTCTGCGAGGTCAAAGCGCGGCGCAACGACGAATCGTCGCTTCAGTACGGCAGACCCGCTTCCGCCGTGGGCAAAAGAAAGCAGGAATCTGTCGCCGAAGCGGCGCAGACGTATTTATGTGAACATCCGTCGGAGCTTTTGCCGCGTATCGACGTGATAGAGATATATTTCAGCACGTTTACCGATATCGAAGGCGGGATATGGTACGCGGTGGATAAGACCGAGCATTTTGAAAACGCGTTTTTTGCCTCGTCACGCTCACGCTTCGGTCAGCGCGACAGACGGCTTCTGTAACATAAAAAGACCTCCGGCATATCATAATAGCAGAGCGGCAAAGCTCTACTAAGTTAACCGGAGGATCCACCATGAATTGCCTTTGCGATCTTTTCGATGATGACAACATCTGGTTCATCATCATAATAGCGCTTATTCTTTTTACTTACTGCAACGGCGGCTGCGGCTGCAGAAACAGATAAAAATCCCGGCTGATGAAAACATCAGCCGTTTTTTTATTCAGTTTATCTGCGAAGCGATGAAATTCGCGGCGGTACTGCACAGCTTTTTATCGGTATCGCTGTCAGGCCTTGACTGACCGTCGCCGGAAAGCGACGCCACGACGCCGATTATATCGCCGTCGCAGATTATCGGCGCGGCGCACGAAACGTACTTACTGCACCCGTCTACGGGGAACAGCTTTTCCCTGTCGTGCGTGTAGACCGAGCGGCTGCCGCAGAGCTTTTCGAATTCCGGCGTGATATGGCGGTCGTTGTACTCCTTTTTCGGTACGCCTGACGACGCCACCACGGTATCCTTGTCGCAGATGATGACCGAGACGTCGGCGGCGCGGTGAAGCGATTCGGCGCAGTCGCCCGCTATCGCCCCGATCTCGCCGACCGGCGAATACTTTTTGAAAATGACCTCGCCGTCCTTTTCGGTAAATATCTCGAGCGGATCGCCTTCGCGTATGCGGAGCGTCCGCCTTATTTCTTTCGGTATGACGACTCTTCCGAGGTCGTCTATACGTCTCACGATTCCCGTTGCGCGCATTTAAAGAAAACTCCTTTGATCTTTTTTTCTTTATTATGCACATTTTGGGAAGAATTATACCTGCAAAAAACGCTGAAGACCAAAGTTACGGCTCGTCAGGCAGATAAGCGGTTATCACGTCGCCGCCGATATCGTAAAGATCGTCGACGCGTATCTTCGAACCGTCTGTCAGATACAGGATCTTTTCGAATTCGTCGAACTTTCCGACCGTTCCCTTTACCGTAACGTATTCCCCGCCGGCTTTGGACTGATCGGTCACGAAGTACGTTACCGTCACGGCGGGTCTGTCGCCGATATGAGCGGCGATGACGGCGAGCCTGTCGGAGATACGGCGCTTTTCATCTTCGTCAAGTTCCGTTTTTTCAACCGTCGCCCTTTCCGATTCCGACACTATGCCGTCGTATCCGGTAAGCGCGGCAAACGGCGAAAACTGCGCGGCGTAACTGTCTTTGCCGAGCGGTTTACGGCTTTTCGATATGTGATGGGGCAGGCCGATTATTTCTTTGTATTTCTCTGTGCTCATATTCGCTTTACCGGACTTCATACCGGTCATTTTCGTCGTACGGATTTAAAAACTCTCCGTTGACTTTTATTATCACGCTGTCAAAGAACGCGGCGATCGTCTGCTCGTCGGTTCCTTTTGCGGTGAGACAGTCGTTGTCGGTCAGCTTTGAGACGGTCTCCGCGCCGCCGCTCCGGACCGTAACGATTGTCTTCGAGTTTTTGCCGACGGAGACCTTTTCGGCGCCGCTTGTTTTATAATATTCGATCAGCTTTTCAAAATCCGCGGCGTAATCGAGCCCCTGGATTATCAGACTGACCGTCACGCCGTCGGCGGTCTTGAAATCGCATTTGTCATAATCGCCTTTTATGAGCTCGTATTCGAACCCCGTTTTTACTCTCAGCTCAAAATCCAGCGCCGTTTCCGGTTTCCAGCGTGTCCCGGATCTTTCCCATTCCTCTTCTGTCTTTGCGTTAGCTTGACAGCCGTAAAACAGCGCGGCGGTCAATACCGCGACGATCAGAGCTATGACCCGCAGCACGGGTCTGAAAGCGGTTTTTTCTCTACAGAACATATCAGTTATAACCTCGTTGTGCCTTATCAAAATAAATCCCGTTTTTTCTGTATTTTTCGTTTACGATATATCCGACCTCTCTGCCGTCAAAATCTCTTTTGCCGCAACAGATATTGCAGATGACCTTGCCGGAGCTTTCGAGTTCTATCGCGTAATACTCGTCGGAGCCGAGCCGTTCTTCCGGATACTTTTTTCCGTTAGCGTACGTTACGTCGGGATAACGTTCGAACTCGTCGTCTTTCAGCTGACTGAGAAATTCGAAAAGATCGCCGTAATCCCGTTCTTCAAAAGCGCGGAGCAAAAGCCGTTCTGTTACGATTTCATTAATCAGCGATCAGAACGCCCATTTGCCGGATCTGAATATCGGCACGGTCTTGCCGTCGGCGGTGATCGCGTCGATATCGAGGCCTTCGTAGCCAACCATGAAGTCGACATGCTCCATCGAGTCGTTTACGCCCATCGAGCGGCACTCTTCGAGCGTTTTATCCTCGTACCCTCTGATCGTATTCGTGAAGCCCATGCCGAGAGCCAGATGGCAGGACGCGTTTTCGTCGAACAGGGTGTTGTAGAACAGCAGATCCGATTCGGATATCGGGGAATTCACCGGCACGAGCGCGCACTCGCCGAGATACGCGGCGCCTTCGTCCATGCCTATTATCTGCTCGAGCAGCGCCTGATTCTTTTCGGCGCGCACCTCGACCGCTTTGCCGTTTTCGAAGCGGACGGAGAAGTTTTCTATAAGTTCGCCGTTATACGAAAGCGGTTTCGTCGCGTAAACTATGCCCTCCGCCTTGCCGCGCATCGGCGATGTGAAGCACTCTTCGCTCGGGATATTCGCATTGAAGCTTACGCCCGAAAGAGTTTTTTCGTCGGCGCCCATAAACATGCCTTCCGGTATCATGCCGACGCGCAGATCCGTGCCGTTTTTGCCTTTGTAGTGAAGTTCCCTGATGCCGAGACCGTTAAGATAATCGCAGCGGTCGTGCAGGTCTTTGTTGTGTTCGTTCCAGGCGGCTATCGGATCGCCCGTTGCGCGGGACGTGAACAGTATCGCCTCCCACAGCTTTTCAACAGCCTGACCCTTGCGCAGTCCGGGGAACATTTTCTTCGCCCACGCGGCTCCGGGAACGGCGGCGATGCACCACTGCTGTTTGTTTTCCATCGCGTCGTAATACGGTTTGACTATCGGGTATCTCTTCTGCTGCGCTTTCGCTTCCTTTTTCTGATCCAGACCTTTCATGCCGTCGGGATCCTCGGAGGTGAGATATATCGTGCAGGGCAGCGTGTCAACGTAGTGCTGCAGGCGCGCTTTTTCCCATTCCTCGACCTTTGCAAGAGTCGTGACCGTCTGATGGCGGACGTGGATCTTATTAAGCGGATCGTGATAGAATTCGACCCTCACCTTTCGCGCGCCGGCTTTATAGCATTCGTCGACGAGCAGTTCAACGAATTTGGGCTGATCGAGAGCGCAGGAGATTATAACGTCCTGCCCTTTCTGAACGTTTGCGCCTTTGCGTGCTATCAGCTTTGCGTAGTTTCTCAGTACCGTTTGTTTCATTTCGGATTCTCCTTTTTATCTTGTAATTGATGAGTGACTGTATATATAGAATTCTTCCTGACTCGGCATCCATTTCTTTTCTTTCGGAGGGAAATCCGCGTCGAACGCCTCTACCGCCGCCGCGTCTTCACAGCAGTCGGCGGCAGTGCTCGGGATATACGTCCACGCCCTCCCGTCGAGCGCGCCCGGTACGAGCTCGGCGACGAGCAGAGCCGTCGGGTAGTTGCCTCCGGATATGAAGCTGACGTTTTTCTTCTTGCAGGACACGAAACCGCGGCTGACGTAGTTGCCGGGGTTACCGAGATTGACGTTCACGTCATAACCCATTTTCCGCGCGATATCAAAAGTCGTCTCGAGTAAGAGTTTGCCGAGCTTCTGCCGCTGATATTCCGGCGCGACGCAGATCGGCCCGCACGAAACTATTTCTTTGCGGTATCCGGTCTCGTCTTCAAGCCACGCTTTGGTATACATTATCATCGCGACGATCCTGCCTTCATGCTCGATAACGTAATCGAGCTCGGGTATGAAATCGGGGTGGTTTCTCATCATATGGACGTAATAGTGCTCGTCCGCGCCGGGTTTGTATACGTTCCAGAACGCCTCGCGCGTGAGTTCCTCCACGGCTCTCTCGTCTTTCTTCGTTTCCCGTCTTATAATAATATCATTCATTTTTTATCCTTTCATTAACGTCCCATAGGGACTTACGCGTCATACGGACCGTCACAGCTCTTTAGCGAGCAGTATATAACCGGTCTCGTCGCGTTCGGGCTGCATTTCGCTTGTCATCGCGCACGGAT
This sequence comes from Clostridiales bacterium, assembly GCA_016281775.1. Lineage (GTDB taxonomy): Bacteria > Bacillota > Clostridia > Oscillospirales > CAG-272 > UBA1248. The sequence continues at coordinate 10,214 of JAEEJH010000130.1, forward strand.
CGAAATAACAGGTTTTGATAAACTTCACGAATCCCATACGCTCGTATAACTCTTTATTGCGCCGGTCGTTTACGCCTATCGTCGCCGTGAGAAAACCCGCCGATTTCAGATCGTTCAGCGCCGCCGTCATCAGCCGGCTGCCGAGCCCTCTGCCGCGGTATTCCTTTCTGATGCGGAACGCGCACAGGTACGCGGTATTTTTGCCGTCTGCGAAATCTTTATCCGGCAGATCGAGAAAAGCGTAAAGCTCGCCGATCAGCTCACCTTCGTTATCGACTGTATAAAACACGGCGTTACCCGACGAGATATTGCCGAAAAAGAACGACGCCGTGGGCGACAGACCGTCCGTACCGCTATATCCCCACAGTTTCAGCATCTCGGATCCGTCCGCTTTTCTTATAAGCATTTTAACTCCTTAAAAACGTATAACGTCAGAATCCCGTTCTGATAATCAGGCACGCCGCTCCGGCGAGCGCGAGAACGGCGCCGATCACGAAGAATACGACGGCTCTTCTGCGGAGCGCCGCGTAGTGTTCGGGCGATCCGTCGAGCATATTGTGATACGCGTGCATATTGAGCGCCGCGAAAAGTACCGATAATACGCAGGCGACGATCATAACGATACCGGCGATTAGTAAAAATATCCTCATATTGACCTCCGTTATTTATTCAGTAAAACAGGGCGTCATCGCGGCTACGGCGCGGCGACGGTTCCGTCTCCGTCAAGTCCGCCCGTCCCGGAAAAGCCGTACGGGTGATAAAGTTCAGCAGATAATGCGAAACCGACCGTCCTGTTGTAAATAGGCTTATTCGCCGGATCTGTGCCCGCCGACCTGCTTGTTTCTTTCTATAGCCGTCGCGCCTTCGCGCAGGTTCATGCCTTTCAAAACGGCGTTTTTGCCGAATTTCTTTTTTATCTCTATCGCGGCCTTCTGCACGCGGCGTTCTTTTTCTCTCGCGGCTTTTTCAGCCGCTTCCTTTTTTTCTTCGGCTTCGGTATCGTCGAACATCGTTATCTGCGTCTGCTCCGGCTTTTTAGGGACGGAATCTTCGTCGATAACGTGATTTGCGACGACGTACATCCTCCGCACGGTCAGATTTCTGTCGACGATGCGGTCGTAAAGCTCAGTCACCTTTTCCATTATCAGCCGCGTGGACGACGTGAAAAGCCCGAGGTTTACCGATCCGTGCGCCTGCTTCGGCGTTTTGCGCCCGTAGCGGTCCGTTTCTGTCTCGCCTGAAAAAGCGCCGTCTTTGACGTTTTCAACGTCGTAGCCGACGGTAAGCACCATCTGATCGGTGACGAGCCGTTTTTCGACGAGATCGAGCACGAGCAGGTCCGTCATTTCCGTAACCACGAGCCGGCCCTTTTCAAAATCGTAAGGCTGAGAGAGGACCTGACCGGAGCTGAGACTGTTGTTTTCCGCTTTGTAAGATTTCACGTCGGCTATCGTCGTCGGCTCCCAGCCCCACGCGTGATTTATCAACAGTTCCGCGTTTACTCCGAATTCTCTGTAAAGGAGCTCTTCGTTATGCACGGAGCAGAGAGCTATATCGCCGAGCGTGTATATACCCATCGCTTCGAGCCGTTTCGCCGTGCCGGCGCCGATGCGCCATATATCCGTTACCGGTCTGTGATCCCAGAGCTGACGGCGAAAGCTCATAACGTCGAGCTCGGCTATGCGCACTCCGTCCTTATCGGCGGGCATATGCTTCGCCGTAACGTCCATGGCGACCTTGGCGAGAAACATATTCGTGCCGATGCCCGCCGTCGCCGTTATTCCGGTCTCTTTCAGAACGTCCTTTATCAGCCGCATCGCGAATCCGTGCGCGGTGATCTTATCGCGCCTCAGATACGGCGTCGCGTCGATGAAAACCTCGTCGACCGAATACGCGAAAATGTCGTCGGGCGACACGTGACGCAGGTATATCGAGTATATCTGCCCGCTGACTTTCATATATTCCGACATTCTCGGCGTCGCTTTGATGAAATCGACCTCGAGCGACGGATCGGCCGTGAGCGCCGTATAGTCGTCCGATTTGCCGGAGAAAGGCTTGCCGCGCAGAGCGTATCTGCGGCGCCGGTTGACCTCGGCCACCTTCTGCAAAGCCTCGAAAAGCCTCGCTCTGCCCGGTATGCCGAACGATTTGAGCGACGGCGAAACGGCGAGACAGATCGTCTTTTCGGTCCGGCTCTCGTCTGCTACGACGAGATTCGTCGTCAAAGGATCGCGCCCGCGTGCAACGCACTCAACCGACGCGTAAAACGACTTGAGGTCGATAGCTATATATATTCTGCCGCCGTCGTCGGTCATAAAAGCCTCCTTTGACCGTCAGTACATCGCAAGCTCAGCCGAATCCATGAACTGACACATGGAAAGGTTGAATTTCTTATAGTCCGCCTCTTCGAATTCCTCGGTGGCGCATGCGACCGTGACCTTCACGATATCGAGCTGATTGTAAAAGGTTATCGAGAGCGGCACGCGTATTATTTCCGATACGCCGCGTATGGTAAGATACCCGTTTTCTTCGAGCTCGCGCACGCCGGCTTCGTCTTTCACGTCGGCGACTTTTTCTTCATACGCGTCGCCTGTCAGTATTTCCGGATCTTTCGTGTACTGAAATATCAGCGCCGCCGCGCTGCAGATATGTCCCCAGCCGACTCTGTAAGTCAGGTTCCACTCCGAATAGAGCCACGAGCCTCTTCTTTCGACTCCCAGCAGTTTCATGATCTGCATACCTCCCGTATTATATTCGCCGTCTGCTCCGCGCATTTTCCGTAACCCTCTTCGGTCAGATGGAGCAGATCGGGGCATTTGTAACAGTGCGGATCTTTTCGGCACAGAGAATACAGGTCGTTTACCGCCACGCTCTCGCTTTTCATAAAAGCGACCGCGGCGGCGTTGTATTTTTCGACCCATTCGTTATCGTAACTGAAAACCGCGACGCCCTCTCTCATAACTTCCTTCGCCGCCTCTTTCGACAGTACCGGCACGGTCGTCGCAAAGACCGGCACGGCGCCGTTACGCCGTATCTCGCCGAGTATCCTGCCGAGATAATGAACGTATTCGCCGACGGGATGTATCGGTCCGGTCATGGGAGGCTCGATATTCATATCCCAGTATCCGTTGTTCCAGTGAACGACGTCGAATCTGCCGTGATTTTTGAAGAACTGGTTCGCCTGCCACAGAGTGTAGGCGGAAAAACGGCCGTTGTCGGCGTCGTCATAGACGACTTCGAATTCGCCCGACAGAATTTCTTTCACGTATTCGTCGTATCCCATCCGTATGGAATCGCCGAGAAGCAGAACTCTTTTCATATTTACCTCCCGTAAATTTGTTTTGATTTATCAGTTTTTGCCCGTGTAATAACCGTGAACTTTCGCTTTTTCTATAAAATCCGCAAGTCTGCCGTCTTTTATGATCTCTTCGCAGGCTCTTTTGCCGATGCGGGCGCCGATCTCCTCAGCCGAATCGGTCAGGTAAAAATCTTTTTTCAGCGAATGCATGAAGCTGCCGCCGAGCGTATTGCTTACGCTTGTGCCCGGGCTCGAGCAGTCTTCTTTGATCAGAACGGAGCCGCTTCTGCAAAACGTCAGCGTCAGCCTTACGGATTCGGGCGGCGCGGTCGTTTCGTACTCGGCTATGATGCAGTCGGCGGGTCTGAAATGTAAACCGAGCTCAGCTGCAAAACGCTCCGCAAACGAGCCGAACTGACCGCGTATCAGCGTATCGTTGTCTTTGAGTATCTTTTCAAGCTTCGGAGTCAGATCTATCGCCGCGACCGAGTCGGGCAGTATCAGCTCTTTCAGCGTTTCGAGCTTTTCGAGCAAAGCCGTATCTATGCCGGTAAAACAGTAATCGCATCCGATCGCTCTCGGATCTTCAAGCAAAAGCGAAATGCTCTTCGGATAACGGCGGTATTTGTTTTTGAATTTTCTTATTATTTCGTCCGGCTTCTGCATATCGAGCAGCCTGCTTTCGCAAAGCACTCCCTGTCCCCATGCGGAAAGCTCGATCTCATACGCGCCGCCGCTTCTTTCACTGTAAAAATCGCTGCTTAACAAACACATATCCTATCTCCCGTTCTTGTCGAACGGCTTTATTCTCCGCCGCCGTTTTTGATCTTTGAAATCCACGTCTCCCTCGTCATCAGGTTGACGTGGCCTCTTCGCGTCTCGTGCAGCTGCGGTACGGGTACGTTTTCGCTCGTCCACTGATAGACGAACCCGAGTTTTTCCTGCACGCGCTTCGATTTTTCGTTGCCGTCGTAGTATCCGCACCAGACGCGCGCCATGCCGAGATCTTCGAAAGCGTGACGGAGCATTTCACGCCCCGCCTCCGGCGCGATACCGCGTCCCCAGTACGGAACGCCGATCCAGTAGCCGAGTTCCGTTTCGCCGTCTTTTGAGGCGAGATCGTTATTGTGCAGACCTATACTGCCTATCGGCAGGCCGGTCTCTTTGAGCACTATCGCGTAAGTTTCGGGCGCGGACAGAATATCGCGTATTATCCGCCGCGATTCTTCAACGCTCGCATGCGCTTTCCACCCCGCCGCCGGACCGACTCGCGGATCCGACGCGTATTTATAACACTCTTCCGCGTCCGTTTCTTCCCACGGGCGCAGTATCAGCCGCTCAGTCTGTAATATCATTTTCGTCTCCCTGTCCTTCGGCGCAAAGCTTTGATCCGAGTTTGAGCAGATCGGCTTCGTCAAGACCCGTCGAGAGCAGATATTCTCTCGATTCCGAAATCAGGTCGGCTGAATATATATCGCCGACGCCGTACAGACCGCAGAGCGTTTTCAGCAGATTGTTGTTGAGAATTGCGGCGTAAGCCGGATCTTCCCGGCCGACCTTGCAGAAATTCGTATACGTCAGCATATAGTCTTTCGCGATCTCGTCCGCCGTGCCGCCGGCGAAGCATTCGAGTATCGCGCAGAATATGCCGGTGCGGTCTTTGCCCTCTTTACAGTGTATCAGATACGGGCCGTCGTTATCGATGATGAAAAGAACGCTGTCTTTGACTTTGGCGGAGAATTCCTCCGTGCCGAAATCGTAGTTCATCTCGGTATTTATGACGGCGCATCCGGCGTAATAACTGCCGCCGTACGCCCCGTAGCTTTTCATCTCCTCTGCTGAATCGTCTAGATTTACGATAGACCTTACGCCCGCTTTTTCGGTCGCGGCCATCGCGTACTCGTTTCTGCCGAGCGCCGGCTCGACCGGCGTGCTGCTGCGGTAAAGCACGTTCTTTTTAAGACCCGATACCGATACCGCCCTGAAATTGGCAAACTGCTCGTCAGACAGCTCCGGGTAATCTTCGCGTCTGTCGGTACGGGTGAGATTTCTGGCGTTGTATTCGTTTATGTAGCCGCTCTTTTCTTTGAGCGTTATCACGACCTCTTTGATGCTTATATCCCATCTGTAACCGGGATCTTCGCTGACCGTATACTTTACTCCGAGCCCCGTCTCCGACGCGAACGACCCCATATTTATCGCGACGGCGACGTCGTTGTCTTCGGTATCGAAACGGCAGACGGTACAGCCGCTGTCAACGTCGGTGAACGCCGTGCCGACAGGCATATCGTATTCGTTTTCTCCTACCCGGACGGTTATGATATCTCCGATCTCAAAGCCGTATTCTTTCATTTTTTCAAATGTCGTATCGAGTATCACGTTGCCGTGCTTGCTTACGGCTTTGACGGCGACGGTATACGTTTTCGCCTGCCCGTCCGTATCCGGCGCGATACCGCTTTCCGCGGCGGTTTCTTCGTTATGCGCGTCGCGGCATCCGATCAAAGCGAACAGAAACGGCAAAGCGGTGAGCGCGAGACAAAGTATTCTGAAAGTTATGTGCTTCATAATTCGTTTTCTTTTTCAAAGGTTGTATTTTTCTTCCGCGTCGCGGAGTATCGACTCCGCGTCCGCCCCGTCGACGTCGAGCCCGGCGGCTTCGATCAGGCGTACTTCGCGTATGCCGTAAAAGTTCTCCGCAAGCGCCTTCACATAGCCGAAGCCGTATTCGCGCGGAAAAAACTCTCCGCCGGCAGTCGTGATATAAGTCAGCCGCTTTGCGCGGCAAAGCCCCTGCGGTACGCCCTCCGGCGTATAGCAAAACGTAACGCCGATCACGTTGATCTGTTCTAAATACTGCTTCAGCGCGGCGGGAAAAGACAGATCCCACAACGGCGCGGCGATCAGTATCGCGTCAGCTTCGGCAAACTGCCTCGCAAGATCAAAGACCGGGTCGTCGAGATCGCCTGCCGCGATCAGTCTGTCGCGTTTTTGCAGAAAACACTCGTCGACGGCCGGAAAATCCGTATCCGTGAGCTTTATCTCCGTATAAGGCTGATTTTGCTTGCGGAGAAACCGGTCTGCGAGACGTTTTGTTCTCGAGTTTTTTCTCACGCAGGCGTTTATAAAAAGTATCATTTTGCGATCTCCGTGTGAACGTGACAGCCGGCGCGTCTTATCCTTTCAGGTCCGAACGTCTGCTTCGATCCGGTTCTCTCCGTAAGTTTCCGACTTATTATAACATACGGCGGCGTAAATTTCAATACCATAATAATAAAATATACGTTATAAATCCAAGCGCCGGCTGACTTTTGATCAGCCGGTGCGGATTCAGAAAATAAACGACAAAATGAGCAGAGAAGCGAACAAAACGGAATACGATAAAGAGACGACCGATAATATCACGCCGGCGGCGGCAGTTTTGTCTTTGCCCTGTTTCAGAGCCGCCCTGCCGGTCAGCAGACCTATGAGAGGGCTTACCACCGGTATAAGCATCAGGCATCCGGATATCGCGAATACGATACTCAAAACGCATAACGAACTGTTCGGCACAGGCTCTTCGCAGAGCGGAGCGCCGCAAAGACCGCAGAATTTTTCATTGCCCGAATAGATCGAACCGCAGTACTGACATGTTTTCATGATTGCTCCTTTCAAAGATCTTCCGTATCGTGTGATTTGTATCCCTCACCGAAGACCGACGTCGCCTGAGTGACCACCATGAACGCGTTTTTGTCTTCTTCTCTCACTATATCTCTCGCCTCGGGCAGCGCCTTCATACGCAGTACGCACATAAGAACCTCGCGGTCGTCGCCGGTATAGGCGCCTTTGCCTTTGAGCACGGTCACGCCGGAGTCGAGCTCTTTCATTATGCGTTCGGTTATCTTATCCTTACACGGACTTATGATATAGACGAGACGCGCCTCGTCGCCGCCGTACAATACCATATTTATGACG
>JAEEJH010000131.1 GCA_016281775.1 Clostridiales bacterium
ACTCAATACTCTGCATCTCGTAATAGCGCATAACGAAAACGCGCCGTGAGCCGTTCGGCAAAGACGATAAAAACTTATTCAGCACGCGGCGTATGTCTTCCGCGTCGCCGTCGTCCGCTTCGCCCGGGATCACCTCTTCGATCTCGTCGAGCGCGAGAGCGAGTTGACCGCCGCCGCGCTTTTCCGCGCTGTTATCGCGCACGCGTTTCATCGCCGCGCGCCTGCACAGTTTGGATAAGTAAGTGCGCAAATCGACTGGTTCGTTAGGCGGGATGCTCGCCCACGCCGCCATATAAGCGTCGTTTACGCATTCCTCCGCGTCGCGCTCGTCGCCGAGAATATTCCGGGCTATTGCGTGCAGATACGCGCCGTATTTTTCGGCGGCGTATTTCACTGCCGATCCGTCACGGGATAAGAAAAGTTCCGTGATCTTTTTGTCTTCCATAAAACCACCTGCAAGTTGTTTCTGCCTTATATCTGCCCTTTTTATTCTCAAGGTAACGGTTTATGATGAAAAATTCAAAAAAACAATAAAGCGTCCGAAGGACATATCGCATATATCCGGCGATATATCTGCTTATGCAGATGCGATATATTGCTTACGCAATGCGATATGCCGATCTGTCGACCGGTGCGATATGCGGCTTTGCCGCGAGAGTTCAAACCCCCGAAAAATCAAACGTCGGCGTGTATTTTTCGTCCGCACTCGCTATATCCTGATAATAACACTCGAAGCCGAGTTCTTCCGCGTGCGCGGCGACGGAGTTATACTCGAATTTCGTGAGCGTCCGGTTTATCTCTTTATACTCAGCCGCTTTATACATAGGCGTGTACTGCGCGAGAAGCGAGAGCGTGAATTTACCGATATCGAAATTCTTATGTAAAAAATCGAGCACGGCGATACTCTCCGCCCTGTGGGACGGCAAAACGAGATGACGGACTATCACGCCCTTCTTCATAAGCCCGTTTTCATATACTCTCTTCGGCTGATGTTGCAGCATCTCGCCGAGCGCGCAGGCGGCGATCTCCGGATAATTCGCAGCGCCGGAATACTTGAAAGCGAGATCGGGCGTGACGTATTTGAAATCGGGCAGATAAACGCTTACTCTGCCTTCGAGTTTTTTCAGAGTTTCGACGCGCTCGTATCCCGACGTGTTCCAGACGACCGGTATTTCCGGCTTTGCGATATCGAGCGCGGCGATTATTTCATCAGTATACGGCGTCGGAGAGACGAGATCGATATTGTGGCAGCCTTTATTCTGCAGTTCGCTGAATATTTCCGCAAGCCGCACGACGCTTATTTCTTTGCCTTTATTCTCCGAGGAGAGCTCGTGGTTCTGACAGAACACGCACGATAACGGGCAGCCGGAAAAGAAAACCGTCCCCGCGCCGTTTGTACCGGATAAGCACGGTTCTTCGCAGTAATGCGGCGCCGCCAACGCGACTCTTAACGTATCCGCGCCGCAGACGCCGCGTGAAGACGGTCTGTCCGCGCCGCATTTGCGCGGGCAAAGATAACATTTACTCATAATTTAAAAATAATCCTTTACAAAACCGATATTAAGGTGTATAATGATAAAAACGGAGGTGCGTTATGTATTTCGATAATATAGACCGTATGTGTCAAAAAGCGATAGATGAGCTTTACGTTCCCTCGGCGGTCGCCGCGATAGGCGACGCGGACGGCGTATACTATAAAAAAGCTTTCGGTTATTCGAGAGTGATAATGAACGAAGATCAGCCGTCGGGCGTGTTCGCAGGTCCTATACCGGACGACGCGATACCCGCGACGATCGACACGCTGTACGATATGGCTTCGCTGTCAAAGCTTATCGGTACGACGATGGTCGCGCTGCGGCTCATAGAAGAAGGCGTTATAACGCTGCCCGACACGGTCGGCAGATTTTTCCCCGACGCGCCGGAAGATAAGCGCGAGATAACCGTAAAACAGCTGATGACTCACTGCAGCGGCATCGCCTCGCATTTTCCGTTATCAAAGCTCTGCTCTTCAAAAGAAGAAATAACGAAAACGATACTTGAATATCCGCTCAAATACGAAGCCGAAACGAAAGTCGAATACACCTGCATGGGCTATATACTGCTCGCGAAAATGCTCGAGCAGGCGACGGGCAAACCGCTCGACATACTCGCCGAAGAGTACGTTTTCGGTCCGCTCGATATGAAGCGCACCTGCTATAACCCGATGCAGAGCGAAAAAACGAAAGGCGCGGATATCGCGACCGAAGAATGGTCGCCGACGCTCGGTCACTACATACACGGCGTCGTACACGACGAAAACGCGCGTTTCGGCGGCGGAGTTTCGGGCAACGCCGGAGTCTTCAGCTGTATAGACGATCTGTGCAATTTCGCCTCGATGCTTTCCGGCCACGGAACGTTTCGGCACAAGCAGTTCCTCTCTCATTCGACCTTCGAACGCGCGATCACCAATTACACGCCTTACGGCGACGAGTTCCGCGGTCTCGGTTTTCAGCTGACGAGAGGCGGCTTTTCCGCAACGGGCGATCTGTTCGCGCCGCTTTCGTACGGCCATAACGGCTTTACCGGCACTTCGCTCTACGTAGACCGCGAGACCGGCATGTATCTGATACTGCTCACAAACAGAGTACACTATACGAGAGCCTCTAACACGCTTTACCGCTTCAGACGCACTCTCCACAACGCCGCGCTCGCCGATTATACGGCGATGAAGACCGGGCGATAAAATTATACATCATAAACGCTTAACAACCTGTTTCAAAACATTGCGTTTTTTGTAAAAGGTAGGATCATGCACAGAAAAACCGTCATTTTTACAGTTTTGCTTATGATATCGGCTCTCGTTCTGCCGGTGTTCGCCTCGGGCGAAGCCGCCGCGGACGGGGCTGAGACGGTATATTTCGAACCCGATTTCAGCGCCGGTCTTCCGGCAGGCACGGACGCCGTTACCGGCGACGGAGGGCTCGTGTATACAGACGACGGAAAACTGAACATAGTCGGCTCCGACACGTATCCGCCGGTCACGACTGTGCTTTTTCCGTACCTAATGAGCGAAACCGAATACGTTTTTGAATGCGACGTCAGTTTTTACGCGGTATCGTCGGACAACTGCCGGTTTTCCCTGTGTTTCGGAGCGCAGAATGAAGATATGCTCTATCAGTTCACACTCAAGCCGAACGTCGATCTCGACGGCTCGGCTGAACTGTCGTTCAAGAGCGGCGAAGCCTCGTGGAAGACGGTCAGCTCAGCCTGCGTAAGCGATCATATATCCGACAAGGGACTTGACAAATACAAATTCAAAAACGGCTCGGTCGAGCTGTACGCTCATTACAGAATGTCGGTCGCAGTAAGGAACGGGACCGCTTTCGGCTATATCGACGGCGTAAAGATCATCGAGGGCAGGCTGAACGGCTCAAGCTCCGGCAGAGTTGGTCTCAGCTGCCGCGGAGCGACCGTACGCGTTTATGAAGCGAAGCTCCACGGAAAACTGCCTTACAGCGTGAGCGCCGCGGATTCTTTCAGCGCGGAGCCGGAAAGCCCGACGACCGGCATCATAGAACCGCCGACCGTCATGCAGCGCGACAGACAGTCGAACGGTTTGCAGCCGGGCGCTTCGTCGGTACTTTTCACCGTCAAAACCTCCGGCGGTTCTCTTCACTGCTACGACGGTGCGGTCGATCTCGGTGAACTCGATCAGCGGCTGGCTCTTCTCGGCGGCCGTGCGATACCCGCTTTCTACGTTTCCGACGAGGAGACGGCGTCTGCTCTGTCTTCATATATGTCGGTGAACTTCATAAACGACGCGTTCGTCGTCGTATCGCAGACGTCTTTATGCGGATATTTCGGCAATAACAGATACGCGAGGATCGCGCTCGATCTTTCGTCGCGCGACGAGATAGACGCCGACGACGTTTACAGACTGCTTTACAAAAACAACATCCGAACGCTGATCGTATCGGAAAAAGCCGTTACAAAGCAGACGGTAACAAAACTGCGCGAACGGATGATATCGGTATGGGCGAGCTGCCCGTCAGATCCCTCCGATATGTTCAACGCCGCGCTTGCGGGCGCGGAATGTATAATAACGACCGATCCGTCGTACGCGGCGGAGCTTTTCGGAAAGATAGCGAAGCCGACGCTGATAAGAGAGCCGATAGTGATATCGGACGGCGGCGACGCCAACGCCGCCGTGCCGGAAACGATGACCGCGCTGAAAACGGCGTATGACAAAGGCGTGCATGCGCTTCACATAAGCGTAAAAAGCACTAAAGACGGCGCGCTCGTTTTATCGAAAAGCGACTCTGCAGACAAAATGTCCGATAACTGCGTGATCTCCGAGACCGCGCTTTCATATCTTAAAACGCTGACGTACAAAGATCCGCGGGCGGGCGCGGGCGAAAGGATTCTGACGCTCGAAGAGCTGTTCGCGGCCGCCGCCGACGATTTTCCCGCCGCGGTGTTCCACGTTTACGCCGAAAGCGAAGAAAACGCTAAAAAAGCAATAACGCTAGCCGCGGAATACGGTTTATACGAAAAATGCGTTATCGTCAGCAGCGAACGCAGCGTCATAAACGCGGTGAACGCGTCGGGCGGGACCGCGGCGTGCTACTCGGGCGGACCGTACGTTTTTGACGAAAACGATACGGCGTGGTCTCTGTCTTCGCTGTGCGAAACGCTCGTTTCTTTCAACTCGGTATACAGAGGCGACGCGGAGGGAGTGCCGGCCGGATTTCTCAGGGCGGTGCATCTGCGCGGCATACCGGTCTATATCACGGGCGTAACGTCCGGCTCGTCCGCCGATCTGCTTACCGCCGGTTACGACGGCTTCACGGTGCAGACCGTGACCGAGGCTTCGAAATACGTGCGTTCGCTCTCCGCTTCGGTCGACGCCGGCGGCAGGCTCTCCGCGAGGATAATATATTTTGACGGCACATCGCTCGACGTCACGGCTCTTTGCGAGCTTTTGCCCGTAAGCGGCGACGTAAGCATGCGCGCGGGCGTGATATCGGGCGAGGGCTCGTACGCGGTAACGTGCCCGCAGACGGCGCAGAACGGCGAAAAATACTACGTCTGTTCAAACGCGATGAAGACCGGCCATACCGCGGAAACGGCGACGGAACCGCCCGCGGAAGAAGCGGACGGCGACAGCGATAACTTCATTATAATAACGCTCGCCGCGGCGGGCGCCGTGGTGGTCGGCGGTCTGATACTGTTCGCCGCCGTGCTTTTGAGGGGAAAACGGAAAGAAAAACAGGAAAACGATCCGAAAGCTTATGAAAAAGAAAGTTTATAAAAAGCCGGATCCGGAAGAACGGGAAACGGGAAAAATCTACAAAATAAAAAAGATCGGCGCAAAAACGAAAAAATACGGCCCGGGTTATTATATCGGCTGTTTCGTCCGTTTTACGTACCGTATCATTCTCGTCGCCGTTACGCTGGCGGTGCTCGCCGTTTTCGCGCTTTTATATACTCTCAACACGGTCGCTCACGGTCCGTCGGAGTCGGTGCGCAACGCGCTCGTACAGTCCGCGATGCAGGCTTCGGCTACAAAGTGGGTGCCGGGACTGTTCCTTTCCGATGAAGAAGTTCAGGCAATAATCGCCGCGGGCGAAGAAAAAGTCGTCGAAGAGGTGGATTACGACGTGCCGCCTCTGCCGGTCGAACAAGCCACGGACGACGTGTTTCACGGCGACGACCCGGCGCAGGGCCCCGATATAAGCGACGGGATCGAATACAGACAGATATCCGCCGGTACTTTCCGCGCTTACGTCATGATAGTTCAGGATCCGTCGAAGGTGTTCGTCGGCGTCTCGTCGGACAAGTTTGCAAGCGCCAGGCGCGGTCAGCGGATCTATGAAGCCGCGGAAAAATACGGCGCGATAGCGGCGATAAACGCGGGCGAGTTCGCCGATCCGGGCGGCACCGGTTCCGGCGCGCAGCCGATAGGCATAACGTATTCGAAGGGCAAACTCGTTTGGGACGACAACAAAAAACGCACTTTCATAGGCTTTGACAGTAACGACAGACTGGTCGTATCGGAAGGCATGACCGCCGAGAGAGCAAGCGAGCTCGGAATACGCGACGCGGTATCGTTTCAGAACGGCAACGTGCTTATAGTGACCGAAAACGGCGTGACGAAATGCTTCTACGCGCCTGAAAACAACGGCAAGGCGCAGCGCACGGCGATAGGGCAGACGGCGGAAGGCAAGGTCATACTTATAGTCACGGACGGCAGATCCGCCTCTTCGATCGGCGCGACGCGCGACGATATAATAAACCTTATGATCGGTTACGGCGCGGTCACGGCGGGTATGCTCGACGGCGGCTCGTCGTCAATGATGTATTACGCTAACTACGTATCGAAATTCAACATAGACGAAAACTCGCTCGACGAATATCAGAGGCTCGGTCTCGTGAACAAATACAAGGCTTTCACCAAACCGAGATATCTTCCGACGTTCTTCATGGTGGAAGGAACGGAGGGCTGATATGGAAGCGTTCAAATTCAGGCTGACTTCTCTGTTCTTCTACGTTACTCTCGTCGTTGTCGTCGCAGTCGCGATACTCGGTATAATCAAACTTCAGGAACCGGTCACCGACTGGCTTGCCGACTACGAAAATTCCATGTCGAAATACAAAGTGCAGGAGATATTTGAAGAATACTTCAAAGAACCCGACGCAGAAAAACTCATCTCGATGTGTGAAAAGAAACCGGAATACAACGCGCCGGATACGCTCGAAACCGCGATCGACCGTTTCGCGCTGAAATTCAAGGATAAAGAGATAACTTTCGGTTACGCCGCGGGTTCGGAGCGCAAAAAGATAATAGTGAAAGCCGACGGCGTCAAATTCGCTACGTTTACGATAAAAGAAAAAGAAGAACCGAGCAAATACGGCAGAACTTTGTACGAGCTCGATTCAGTAGATCTTTTCTACGACGCGCCGACGGAGTCGGGCAGGGTCAAAGTGCCGTCGTCGTACACCGTTTACGCAAACGGCATGAAGCTCGACGAAACGTATCTGACGGAAGAAAACGTCAAAGAAGATCCGCGCGATTACGTGCCCGAAGGAGCTTTCTTCTTCACTTACAAAACGTACGCGATAAGCGGTCTGTACGAAAAACCGGTATTTACCGCAAAAGACGGCAGCGGCGCCGACGCTGCCCTTGCACTCGACGAAAATACCGGCGTTTACGGCTGCAGATACGAGTACAGCGAGGAGCTGATTACGCAGTACGGAGAATACGTAACGGAGGCGCTTCACGGTTACGCCGCCTATATGCAGAACGATCTGCGGTTCAAATACATAAAAGAGTATTTCGATCCCGATTCGGACCTTTATACGAGTATCTATGAAAACCCCGGTTCGTTCGTATGGGAGCATGACGGATACAGGTTCGGCGAAACTGAGGTGTCGGAATTTTTCGACTACGGCGAGGTGCTATCCTGCCGCGTCGCTTTCGACCATATACTCGAAAAGAAAAAATCCGAAGACTAGATAGACAGAATAGATTTGACAATATATCTGCATAAATGCGACGGAGTGTATAAGATATTCTATATGGTGACTAACTGAACAAACAGTCGCGGCAGAAAACGCCGCGGCTTTTTCTTGGGGATCTCCCACCCCTCATGATCCCCAAACCCCTTACTCCCCTCCCGCGAGACGCAACGTCTCCCGGGGCGCGCGGGATCCCCCGGTCGCAGACCGGGAGAACGGAGGGGTGAGGTGTTCGGGGGATGCAGGGGTGACGGGGCGCAGCCCCCGAAAAACGAACAGTCGCAAAAACAGCGGCGTTCGG
Source organism: Clostridiales bacterium (assembly GCA_016281775.1). GTDB lineage: Bacteria > Bacillota > Clostridia > Oscillospirales > CAG-272 > UBA1248. The sequence continues at coordinate 7,799 of JAEEJH010000131.1, forward strand.
TACGGGATCAAAGAGCAATACCGACGAAAAAATCCCGGAGCCGTAACGGTTCCGGGATAATTTGTTTTGAAATAAGGAACTTATCTCTTGGAGAACTGCGGTGCGCGACGGGCGCCTTTGAGACCGTATTTCTTTCTCTCTTTCATTCTCGGGTCTCTGGTGAGGAAACCTGCTTTTTTGAGAGCCGTACGGTATTCGGGGTCCGCTTTGAGAAGAGCGCGCGCAACGCCGTGACGGATGGCGCCTGCCTGGCCGGAGATGCCGCCGCCTTTGACGGTGCAGATTATATCGAATTTGCCTGCCGTTTCGGTCACGCCGAAGGGCTGGTTTACGATGAGCTTGAGAGTTTCAAGTCCGAAATAATCGTCGATATCTCTTTTATTGATGGTGACTGCGCCGGTGCCGGGTACGAGACGTACGCGGGCTATCGATTTTTTTCTTCTGCCTGTGCCGTAGAAGTAGGGCTGAGCTTCGTTATACATTACTTTTACCTCCTGTCAGGATCAAGCCAGGGTCTCGGGCTTCTGAGCCGCCTGCTTGTGCTGTTCACCGGCGTAGACTTTGAGTCTGGTGATCGCCTTGTCGCCGATGGAGTTGTGCGGGAGCATACCTCTTACGGCTTTGGTCATCGCGAATTCGGGTTTTTCAGCCATGATCTTTTTGTACTGCACGGCTTTGAGACCGCCGATGTAACCGCTGTGATGATAGTAATACTTCTGCGTGAGTTTCTTGCCCGTGAGGATCGCTTTGGACGCGTTGATGATTATCACGAAATCGCCGCAGTCGACGTGGGGCGTAAATTCAGGTTTGTGTTTGCCGCGGAGTATGTTGGCAGCTTTGACAGCCGTTCTGCCGAGCGGAACGCCTGCAGCGTCTATAACATACCATTTGCGGTCAACATTTTCTTTCTTTGCCATGTAAGTGGACATTTATGTTTTCCTCCGTTTAAATGATATATCGTTCGATAACGGCAAGAGTATATCACACTAAAACGGATTTGTCAATAGTTTTTTTGATTTTTTTTGATTTATACCGTACTTTTCTTCGATTTTCTTTGATTTTCTTTGATTTTTGCCGTTTTCGGCTTTCAAAACCTCCGTAATATTGCGTTTGTAAAAAACTATTTTGATCTGTGAACGTAATTTTTATAAAAAAACTATTGAATTTTTATATTTTTATGGTATAATCAAATCGTTGCAAGCTGTGAAATGAGGCCATACAGCCGGGGAGGCAGCGGTTCCTTGTACCTGCATTCCGCTAAGCAGGGGTGATACCGTATATAAGGGCTGCTCCGTTCGGACTGTGCCGCATAACCCGCATGCTGACCGGTTGGTCCTTTCGCAACCGAAACCCGTGAACCATGTCAGGTGGGGAACCAAGCAGCATTAAGCGGTCTCTTCGGTGTGCCGGAAGGGTGCCTGCCGCGAGTGCGGGCTGCGGTAAACGCGGACGGTCGCACGTTCGAATTACGGTGTATGGTCTCATTTCGCGGCTTGCGCATTTTATATAAGGAAGGAGCGGCGGCTTTGCATCAGGCTTTTTACAGAAAATACAGACCTCAGATATTCGCCGACGTAGTGGGGCGCGACACGGTCACGACCGTACTGCGCGGTCAGGTCAAATCGGGTAAGGTGTCGCACGCTTACCTTTTCTGCGGCATGCGCGGTTCCGGTAAAACGACTTGCGCGAAAATACTCGCCAAAGCCGTGAACTGTCTGCATCCGGTCGACGGCGATCCGTGCGGGGAGTGTGAAAACTGCCGCGCGATAGAATCCGGACTCACGCTGGACATAGTCGAGATGGACGCCGCGTCCAACAACGGCGTCAACGACGTCAGAGATATGATAGAACAGGTGACGTACACGCCGGCGGAGCTTAAAATGCGCGTATATATAATCGACGAGGTGCATATGCTCTCGAACGCCGCGTTCAACGCTCTGCTCAAAACGCTCGAAGAGCCGCCGGCTCACGTGATGTTCATTTTAGCGACGACTGAACTGCATAAGCTGCCGGCGACGATAGTCTCGCGCTGTCAGCGGTTCGATTTTGAAAAACTCGAGATGAGCGATATCGTATCGCGGCTCAGATACGTCGCGGACTGCGAACGTATCGAGTGCGACGACGACGCGCTTTACGTTATGGCGAAAGAGGCGTCCGGCGCGCTGCGCGACGCGCTCGGTTATCTCGAACTGTGCGCCGCTTCGGGGCTGAAGCTCGACGAAAAGACCGTATCGCATCTGCTCGGCACGAGCCGTTACGACACGCTTATCTCGATAGCCGACGCGGCGTCGTCGAAGGATTACGGAAAGACGTTTGAGGCCTTGCAGGAGGCGTATTCGCAGGTAAACGACGTATCGGTCATGTGGTTCGGTCTGATATCGGTATACCGCGATATGCTCGTGATAAAGACGACCGGTTCGTATTCGTACGTCAGCGCGACGCCGTCGCAGGCAAAGCGCCTGTCGGCGATAATCGGACGGTTCAGCAGAGAAAAACTGATCTCCGCGATAAAAATAATGAACGACGCGCTTTATATAATGCATCGCATACCGGCGCAGAAACAGATGATCGCCGATCTTGCGATGCTCAAGATATGCGACGAACGGCTCGACGCTTCGTACGAGTCGCTTCAAAGCCGCGTAGCCGCGCTTGAAGACGGCGTATCGCTCGGAACGTTCCGCAGAACCGAACGCATACCGAAAGCTCCGGAAGCTCCGGAAGCTCCAGGGCCTGACGTAAAACAGGCAAAACCGCAGACGGAAACGCCCGAGCCGGCGAAGACGGAGGCTAAAACGATGAAGATCTTCCGCGGGTTTGCCGACGTCGTATCGAAGATGAAAGAAAAAGACAGATCGTGCTCCGCTTATATGGCGGCGGCAAAGGCTTACGAATGCAGCGACGGCACGCTGCGGATACTGTTCGACAACACTTTCGCGCTTTCACTCGCGGAGGCGTCGAAAGAACTGATAGACGTTACCGTCATGTCCGTGACGGATAAATACACAAGCCGCACGATAAAACTCGAACCGGCTAAGAGCGAATCTGATTTCGTTCTTATCGACGAGGTGATCGAAGCGGCCAACGAAGACAACGGAGGGAACAATGAAAGCTAAATTACCGAAAGGCGTGACCGGCGGTCCGCAGAATATGAACGCGATGATACGCCAGGCGCAGAAACTGCAGGAAGAAATGGCGGCGCTCGAAGAAGAGCTCAGCGAACGCGAATACGACGTCGCGGCGGGCGGCGGCGCGGTCAAGCTGAAGATCAAAGGCGATCTTAAAGTGCTCGGCATCGAGATCGCGCCGGAGATAGTCGATCCCGACGATATCGAAACGCTCACCGATCTCGTTACCGCTGCGGTAAACGAAGGCATCGGCAAGGTGACGAAAACCAACGAAGAAGAAAAAGAAAAGCTGTCTTCACAGCTCGGCATACCCGGAGCTTTCTGATATGTCGGAATACATTCTCCCGATAGCCAAACTCATAGAATGCTTCAGACGTCTGCCCGGCGTCGGGGCGAAATCCGCGGCGCGTATGGCGTTCGGCGTGCTCGACATGCCTGAATCCGAAGCCGAGGACTTTTGCCGCGCGATAATGAGCGTGAAAAAAGACGTGCGGCTTTGTTCCGTTTGTTACGATATATCCGATACCGACGTATGCGCGATCTGCTCCGACCATAAGCGCGATCAGCACACGATATGCGCGGTCGAAGATACGCGCACGCTCTCCGCGCTCGAACGCTCGGGAGAGTATAACGGTCTGTATCACGTTTTAGGCGGCGCCATATCGCCGATGAACGGCATAACGCCCGACAAGCTGCATATAAAAGAGCTGATCTCGCGCTTGTCGGACGGCACGGTTACAGAGGTCATAATAGCGACGAGCCCGAATATCGAAGGCGAGACGACGGCGGTATATCTTTCCAAGATGATACGCCCGCTCGGCGTAAAGGTCACGCGGCTCGCATACGGCGTGCCGGTCGGCGCCGATCTCGAATTCGCCGACAGCGAAACGCTCGCGAGAGCTCTTGAAGGCAGGCGGGAATTCTGATGAGGTACGCTTATTTTGCAGGCGGCTGTTTCTGGTGCATACAGCCGGTGTTCGACTCGCTTGACAGCGTGATATCGGTGATCTGCGGCTACTGCGGCGGATCGGAAGATACGCCTTCGTATGAGGAGGTCAAGTCGCAGAAGACCGGGCACAGAGAGACCGTCAGAATAGAATACGACGAAGAAAAAATCACGTTTTCTTCTCTGCTCCGCACGTTCTTCGATGCGGTCGACGTGTCGGACGGCGGCGGTCAGTTCATAGACCGCGGCAGATCGTACACGCTCGCCGTGTATTATACCGATGAAGAAGAAAAGAAAGCCGCCGAAAGCGCCGTGTCCGTGCTCGGATGTGAAAACACCGTGGCGATCGAAGCGTTACGTACGTTTTACCCCGCGGAGGAATACCATCAGGATTATTATAAGAAAGAACCGGAAAAGTTCGCGTGCGAACTGAACCTCTCCGGCAGAATAAAAAGAAAGAAGGAGAAAAATATGCAAAGGGTTTTTGAATTTTTACGCGACGCCGGCACGTATTACCTCGCCACCGATGACAACGGTCAGCCGAGAGTCAGACCGTTCGGCACGGTGAACATATTCGACGGCAAGCTTTATATACAGACAGGCAAAAAGAAAGAAGTATCGAAGCAGATACACAATAACCCCAAAGCCGAGATCTGCGCTTTCAAGGACGGCAAATGGCTGCGCCTCACGTGCGAACTTTACGAGGATGGCAGAGTCGAAGCGAAAAAGTCGATGCTCGACGCTTATCCGGATCTGCGCGGTATGTATGACGAAAATGACGGCAATACAGAAGTATTTTACTGCAAAAACGCGACAGCCGTGTTCTCTTCTTTCACAGCCGCTCCCGAAACGGTGGAATTCTGAAAAATAAAAAGCCGTTTTGTGACCCTGAAAAACAGGAGTTCAAGCGGCTTTTTGTTTTCTCTCTACAGTATTTCGTTTTTTTCGGTTTTCTTCACTTCGCTGCGCATCGCGCCGCGGGCGGGAGAGGGGAGGACCCGCCCGCGCGATCTTTATTCGGTACAGGGCGAAGAAAACCTCTGCATTCG
>JAEEJH010000132.1 GCA_016281775.1 Clostridiales bacterium
CCCGACCTCGAGACAGATACGGCGGTGGAAGACGTCAACCGCCTCTCCGAAAAAGCGAAAAAGGAATAAAGATCTTATACGCGGGCTGTCTTCGGACAGCCCTTTTTTCGCACCGCGGAGGTCGGCGTCGGCGACGGCACGCAAACAAACGTTTAACGTATCTCCGGATAACGTCCGCGGCATACGTTCGTTTCCGGGGGATCCCCCGCCCCCCATGATCCCCCGTACCCCCTTCCCCCCCGCGATTTGAGAGATTCTTCAGGGGGGCGCCGCGCAGGAAGGGCGGACTCCGAAGATGAACCGTTCAGACAGGCAAACGTTTTACGCTCCGTACACGTAAGGCGGGAACCTGCTCGTACCTTTCGTGATCGCAGACAGGCGATAACCGCCGGCTTTTAAAAAGAATTCTCGAAAATTCCGTATTTATGCTTGAAATCTTAATTTATATATGCTATACTTTTATAAAACAACGATAAAGGATGTTTTATATGGGTAAAACCGTTAAAAAAATAATATTCGCCTCGTTCTGTTTTGCGTTTGTGATGCTCGTCGTATACGTCATAATGAACCAGGGCAGGGTATCAAGAGAAGAACACGATTACGAAAAAATGCAGGAACAGATGACCGAAGCTCCCGAGATAAGGAGCGGCCTGCTTTATTTCAATATGCTCGACAAACGCTGTCAGTACGTTTATGACGTGATAAAAGAGACCGTCAGAAAAGGCGACGAATTCACGCCGCGCATACCTTTCGTGCTGACCGAAGAGGAACTCAGAAAAGCCGCGGTTGCGCTGTGTAACGACGATCCGTCGCTGTACTACATAAACGTAGACGGCTTCGATCTGCAGAATCACAGTTATACCGAAAAGAAAGGCAAGACCGGGTATCTCGTGGTCGTGCCGTCTGTCACGGCGGACAAATTTATGACAGTGCATATACCTTATACCGTCAAAAACGACGGCAGTTCGGCGTTTTTCGACAAGACGCAGTCGCGTTTCACGGCGGCGCTGAAAAAAGCCGACGCGATAGTCTCGGACGTGCACGACAAATATCTCATCTGCCGCCTGATACACGACTATCTTACGGGCATCTGCTCTAAAACCGAAGAGGGCGGAGTTTACGCGAATACCGCCTACGGCGCTCTCGTCGAGGGAGAGGCGACTTCTCTCGGCTACGCAAAGGCGTTCAAGCTTCTTTACGAGCGTTATTCCGGCTCGTCTTACATCATACAGGGCGGCGGCGAATACTGGTGCTCGGCTCTTCTGAACGACAAGTATTACAACGTCGACGTTTATACCGACGATCTCGACGGTATGATCGACGGTTACGAGATGCGCGGCGCGCAGTCGCACATATATCTGTGTCTCGACGACGAATCCTTTTATAAAGACCATCCCGAAAAACTGTCCGGTCCCACCTGCTCCGACAAGACGAATTATTTCATTTACAACGGCATCGCACCGACTACTCCGGCGGAGATATCGTCGGTCGTTATGCGGCTCGTCGAGGAGCAGAGGTTCGCGAAGGGCAGGTATTTCGAGATATACTGCGAGATAGAAGGCGCGGCGGATCTGATACGCGAATCGGTTCTCAATACGCTTTCTGTGAATTATCCCGAGTTCGCCGACGGATGCGAGATTTTCAGACTGTCTGAAAATCAGCCCGTATATCTGGTACATATGACAAGCAAAGACGATACGACCGGAGGTAACTGAAATGTTTGAAAAAACAGTCGCGCTGCTTAAAGAGAAAAAACTGACCGTCACGTTTGCGGAGAGCTGTACGGGCGGGCTCATGGCGAAGAGCATCACCGACGTGTCGGGAGCGTCAAACGTGTTCCCCGGCAGCGCGGTCACTTATTCAAACCCCGTCAAGATAAAGCTCGTAAACGTAAGAAAAGAGACGATAGACGAGCACACGGAGGTCTCGTACGAGTGCGCCCGTGAAATGGCGGCGGGCGCCGCGGAATATTTCGGCACCGATATCGCCGTATCCGCGACCGGTTACGCGGGTCCCGGCGGCGGCAGCGAAAAAGATCCCGTCGGCACGGTCTACGTCGGCGTTTACGTCCGCGGCAGATGCGATGCGTACAGGCTTTACTATAAAGATAAAAGCAGAGACGAGATAAGGTCCGCCGTCTGCCGCTATGCCGAATATATGATCGAAAGCGAGGCAAAAAAGCTTTGAAGGACGCGAAGGATCCGAAGGATCTGAAAAACGCGTGGAAAAAGATTCTTCTTATACTGCTGCTTTTCGCGGTTTTCGAAGCGATGTATCAGGGCGCGCTGTACCTTGAAAAAAGATACTTTCCTTACACGCCCGTCTGTATAATCGTGCTTTTCGCGATCGTCGGCGCACTGCTCGTGCTGTTCATGATACTCAACCGCGGCTTTGAACGTACGAATTATACCGCCGATTCGTTCGATCCGTCTCTGCCGCTTGAGAAGCGCGAGGCGCTTGCGGGAAAATACAACAAAAACAGAGAGAGGGCGAAAACGGTCATAATCTTTTTTATCCCGCTCGCGGCCGTGCTCGCCATCGACATACTCGATCTGAATTTCGATATTTTTGAAAAAATAGGAGCGTTGTTCAGCTGATGATTGACGAAAACCGCCCCGTCAAGGTCTGTACGCTGTTTTCGTCGTCGGCGGGCAACAGCACGTTTGTCACAGACGGCAAGACGTCTTTTCTTATCGACGCGGGATACAATATGAAGCGCGTGTCGGAGGCGCTTGCGGCGGTGAACGCTTCGATATGCGATATACATGATATTTTCATAACTCACAGCCACGGCGATCATACTGCGGCGCTCCGCTGTATCTGCAAAAGATATTCTCCGACCGTAAGAGCGGCGAGCCTTACGGCGGCGGAGCTTGAAGTGCCGGCGGAGAGGATCGAGCCGGGCGCGGCGCATAAGATCGGCGCTTTTACCGTAATACCGTTTCGTCTTTCGCACGATACGGCGCACTGCGTCGGCTACGCCGTGCGCCACGAGAGCGGCGTCAGCTTCGCCTCGATGACCGATACGGGCTGCGTTACGGAAGAAGCAAGAGAGGCTCTGTGCGGCGTCGACGCCGTGATACTCGAGTCCAACTACGACGAACGGATGCTTTATTCCGGCTCTTATCCGCCGGACGTCAAAGCGCGGATAATGTCTGAGCACGGGCATCTGTCTAACGCTCAGGCGGCGGAATTCATACCGTATCTGTATAAATACGGCACGCGGCGGATACTGCTCGCTCATATATCAAAAGAGAACAATACGCCCGAGCTTGCGTATAAATACGCAAAGCAGACGGCGGATAAATTCGGTCTTAACGGTCTGCGCATGGAATGCGCCGACCGGTACGCCCCGACGAGGTTATTATGAACGTAAATATCATACACGTCGGCAATCTGAAAGAAAGCTATTATAAAGAAGCCGTCGCGGAGTACGAAAAGCGGCTGTCACGGTTCTGTAAAGTCAGAAACGTTGAGATAAAAGAAGAAAAACTGCCCGAAAGACCGAATCAAAGCGAGATCGCGGCGGCGCTTGCCGCCGAGGGCAAACGTATAATTTCCGCGATACCGGAAAAATCTTACCGAATAGCGCTGTGCGTCGAGGGCGAAGCCTGCTCGAGCGAGGAGCTCGCGGCTGTGATAAACGACTGTAACAGCGACGTGACGTTTGTGATCGGCGGCTCGTACGGGCTGTCTGACGAGGTCAAAAAAAGATGCGATAAACGCATCTCGGTATCGAAAATGACGTTTCCGCACCGCCTTATGAGAGTCATACTCGCAGAGCAGATATACAGGGCTTTTATGATAAACTCGGGCGGTGAATATCATAAATAGGAGATCATTATGGAATACGTGCCGCAAAAGCATAAATTTCGTATCGTGATGAGCGTGCTTCCGCTTCTTCTGCTTTGCGCCGCGCTTATCGCTGCCGGCGTTTATTTCGGTTTGCTTTTCACTTTCATACCGCTGATCGTTCTGCTTTTCGCCGTATCGGCCGATAAGCTTATAAGCGAAGCCGCGGCGGACCACGTTTACACGCTTTACGACGGCGTGTTCCGTATATACGTAAAGCTCGGCAAAAGCAGAAAAAAGATATTCGATCTCGACCTTCGCTATGCAAAAGAAGCGGTGACGCACGCCGAATTCAAAAAGCGCAAAGAGAAGATAAAGCCGTCGCCGCGCCGCCGCTTTTGTCTCTGCGGCGCGCCGAGAAAAAGCGCGAGCCTTTTGATATACTACCCCGGCAAACGCTGTCATATCGCGTATATTTCGTGTAACGACGCGTTTTTCAACGCCCTGAAGACGAACGTCGCTTCATATTCTGTCGGCGCGGATGAGCCCGTTTGAGCAGAGCTCGGCTTTTAATACGTCGCCTGTACGGAATACCGAAAACCCGTCTCTTGCATAAGCGCTTCTCACCTCGCCTTTATACAGTATGAAGCCGCCGCGCGAATCTATCCTCGTTAAAGCTACCGCGTAAGAGGAGCGATCGCTTTTAAGAGCCGCGATACCGGCGGCTGCCGATACGGTGATAAGATATGCGAAAAAGCAGGCGCACTGCACGTATATCCGAAAGCAAAGTACCGCCGGGCATAACGCGAAAAACGCGCCGCCGCAGCCGTATAAGAATACGCGGCGGTCGGATATGAAATATGATATCAAAAACGAAAAAGCAAGTATCAGCCATACCGACGGCATGAGGTCGAACAGAGTCATAACGCACCTCCCGCCCTATTATTGCCGGTCTGGCGATCTGTAATCGGAGATAAACGATGTTTTTTAAAAAAGACAATTACGAATTTTTACTCGTCTGTCTCGGCAACCCGGGCGAAGAATACAGAAAAACGCGCCACAACGCCGGTTTTCTTTTCGCCGAGTGGATGGAAGAATATAAGAGCCTCAAGATCAGGAGGCTCAAATTCCGCGCGCTTTACGGCGATATGAAGCTCGGCGATAAAAAAGGCCTCGTGATACTGCCGCAGACTTATATGAACGATTCCGGTATCGCCGTCAAAGGCTACGCTTCCGCGTACGGTATAAAACCCGAAAAAATAATCGTAGTCGTCGACGACATAAATTTTCCCGTCGGGCAGATACGCATAAAAAGAAAAGGCTCCTCCGCCGGGCATAACGGCATGAAGAGCATTATAGAGCATCTCGGCTCCGAAGATTTTCCGCGTATCAAAATAGGCGTCAGCCCGAAGCGCGAAGGGCAGGACCTGCGCGATTACGTTTTATCCGATTTTACGAAAGCCGATATCGAGACCCTCGATAAACTGTACGAATCCGTCTACGACGCCGTCTGCCTCACGGTCGGCGGCGATATCGACCTCGCAATGCAAAAGTATAATTGAGAATTAAAGGTTCTGACGTGAAACGGTATCCGACTCAGGATAAAGGAATTTGTATATAGAAGTTTTATTGCAAATAATCAGGCGCAGGTGCGCAAAGGGTTTCTTCACCGAGAACCATAATAATACCCCGCGGCCGGGTCCTCCCCATCCCGCGAA
>JAEEJH010000133.1 GCA_016281775.1 Clostridiales bacterium
ATAAGGACCTTGAGATAGGCGAATCGTTTACCGTATATTCCGCCGCGTTCACAGTCGTCAAGACCGATGAAGGCGGTCAGACGGTGACGGAAACGGGATCCGTAACGCCGCCTTACGACGAAAACGGCAAATACCCGGCGTATTTAAGCGTTACGAGCGGCTCCGAGACGATATATCCCGACGCGTATATGCTGTTTATCGAAGAATACGACGATGAAAACGACGTTTGGCTGAGCGGCGACGGCATCGGCGCCGCGGGAGCCGAGCGCGTGCCGCTTATCAGATATGACAGTACCAAAAATATAAGCATAGATTACCGCCCGGATATCGATGTTGCAAACGTCGTATGCAGTTATACTTTCAACGGAAAACAGTCCACCGTCACGTACGGTTACATGAACGACTTTTTCGGCAAAGCCGAAGACGGCGTTTACCGCTTCGTGATTAAGTTCGTCATAAACGGACGGCAGATAGGTTCGCAGTACGAGTGCCGCTGCTTCGAATATCCTTTCGACGTTGAGGTTAAACGTGATACCTCCTCAAACGACTGGGACAGTCTTGACAAAACCGAACGCATAGAGCGCGCGCTCGACGAGATAACGGCTTACGGTATAAATTATCAGCGCTGGAGATATCTCTGCGGCGCCGATCACGCCGACGATATATACGACGACGGCGGATATTATATAGACGATCCGGCGGAAGCGGAATTCACTTTCGACTATCTGCTCGGCAAATATGACGACGAGGGGGATCCGAACCGCAGGGTACTGATGTTCGTATTCATTTCGTACTATCTTGAAGCGACGTGGGACGACGGCGAACACAGCTTCCCGTATTCGCTGAAATATATGCCGAACGCGGATACCTTCAAGCAGCCGGCAACCTTAAGCGAAGACGACGTTTCGGGCTGCGACGAATGGCTGCACGTAAAATATTACGGCGAATTCTGCAAATACGCCTCGCAGATGAAAGAAAACGACGTAAAAACGAAATATAAGGCGTCGTATAAGCTTTTAAAGAAATACGGCTTCAACGGTTTCTCCGATTCCGCGAAAACTCCCGAGCAGACGGCGAACAGAACGCTGCAGGAATTCTTCAATATGGCTCTGTCGGTAAAATACGGCATAGCCGTAACCGATCCGGCGTCCGAAAAATATTACAACTGGGACGATACCGGCAGCGGACTGAACGTCTACGGACCGGGCGACAAAGTATATCAGGCGCTTCTGAAATACTATCCGGAAGAATTACTCGGCGCAGACAGCAATAACGCTCCCTTCGCGTGCGAACAGCGCGCCGGCATCAAATATATTAACGACTGGAGATCATATTTCACCTCGCTTACGAGCAAAGAGATCGCCGACGGTTTTATAAAAGAAAGCAAATGCTTCTTAACGACCTCCGACGGGCTCGTTCTGACGGTCGACAACTATTATTTCTTCAATACAAATAACCTGAATACTCCGTCGGCAGGCGAACTGTATTTCTTTGAAGTAAACGGCGACAAGGCGACGGCGCGGCTGTACGTTGACGACGTCGACTGGCAACAGAACTATTCGATCGAATTCTCGGTAAAAGACGGCGAATATAAGATCACCGGCGGCACGTTTATAACAGAATGGCTCGCCAGAACTCTCTCGGTCGAAGAATGCAAAATGAGAGATGCCTTGATGGACGCCGAAAAGCTGGTGCGGCTGATCGGCTCCGGCACGGTAAGCGATTTCAGTTACTATGATTTTGACGTCAGTTACAATATAAAATACGGTGAAACCGCGGGACTGCCCGAAGGGCTTGAAGCGAAGCTCAACGAAATCGCGCTCCGCGAAGGCGACAACGGTCGGAAGTATTATATCTGCGACCGCGTCCTGTGCGCTTCGCTCGCGTTAAGCACGTATGATTCGTGGATAAGATATTTCTCGCAGATACTGCCCGAAGATGTTGTCAGGGATTATATCAAAGAAACGCAGTATTTTCTGATAATTGACGGAAACGTTTATCTGCTCGACAATAAAGCGCATAACTGTCTGAAACTCGATTACCGCACGATGCGCGTCACAAAAGGATCGGACGGAACAGTGACCGTGACCGTGAAGGCGCTCAATGAATGCTCCGGCCACGTCGGACGCGACGGATTTGACGTGACGTTCGAGCTGCAAAAGACGGAAGAAAGGTACCGTATCGTCGGCGGAACGTTTATCGAGCTGGTTATGAAATGCGGCGACCCCGCGTCGCTTTTGCAGGGGGTATTTGAAGCGCTGTGGTCGCGTCCCGGCAACGAAAAGATGTATTCAACGGGCGACAACGCGTCATCCGACGTGCCGCAGGAGCTTATAGACATAGCGAACAGATGCTTCGGCGAACGCGGAAAATATCAGTATTATTACAGCTTTGACGGTATAAACGACGTTTCGTATTTCAAAGAAAAGGCCGCGGCGTTTTTTACAGAAGATACGCTCCGCATAATGTTTGACAATAACGAAAGAGCGTTTGTGAAGATCGGCGATACGCTTTACGTGAACGGTGATCTGGAAGATCTCTGCTTCCTCGACGTAACAAGCGTCAGCCGTTTTGAGAAACTCTCCGACGGCAGTTACGAGATAGATCTGACGGTGATGAACAACGGTATGCAGAATCCGTATGATATGAGCTTTACCGCGAAAATAAGCATCGTATCGGGAAAACCCGTTGTCACCGGAGGAAGCTTCCTCGACTTCGTATTTGACGAAATGCTCGTTCTCAAATAAACGCCTGCGGTATGCTGAAAGAGTAATAGGCCGGGATATGCATGACCGGGCTGACACCGACCAATGAAAAACATAAAAACAGACGCCTGAGACGGCGTCTGTTTTCATATGTTTGTGTTTTATCCGAGCAGGGCTCTGTCGTTTGAGAATTCAGATCCGCTCGCTTCCGCGAATTTGGACAGCAGCGCTTTGACCGTGAGTTTCTTTTTCTCCTCGCCCGACACCTCGAAGATTATCCTGCCGGCGTTCATCATTATCAGCCGGTTGCCGTGCGCTATGGCGTCTTTCATATTATGCGTGACCATAAGCGTCGTAAGATGTTCTTCGTTGACGATCTTATCGGTTATCTCAAGCACTTTCGCCGCGGTTTTCGGGTCGAGCGCGGCTGTATGCTCGTCAAGCAGAAGCAGCTGCGGACTGTTGATCGTCGCCATGAGCAGCGCGACCGACTGCCGCTGTCCGCCGGAAAGCAGTCCGACCTTCGCGGTCAGTCTGTCTTCAAGTCCGAGCCCGAGAGAAGCGAGCGCTTCTCTGTACCTGTCGCGTTCCTTCTTCGTTATCGCCCAGCGCAGCGTGCGCGTTTTGCCGCGTCGCGCCGCGAGCGGGAGGGGGGAGGACCCGCTCGCGCGATCTTGTTTCGGATCCCGGTGAATAAAACCCTCTGCAGACCGCGGTACGGCGGCCGTATCGGCTTTATATTATTATTTTTCCGTCCGTCATACGGCAGAAATCCGTTGTATACAGCGAATTGCTCCTTATGAAATCAGCCGTTTTCTTTGCGCTGACTATCCTGCCCCCGAAGATCATGAAGCATTCGTCCGCAAGCTCCGCGGCGAGCTCCGTATCGTGCGAAACGATCAGCACGGTCATACCGCCGCCGGCGAGTTTTCCGATGATATCCGAAAACTTCTTTTTATATTCGGCGTCGAGTCCTTTCGTCGGCTCGTCGAGCAGTATGATCTCGGGGCTTTTGCAGAGTATGCGGCACAGCGCGGTGAGCTGAGCCTCGCCGCCCGACAGATCGTACGGATGCCGGTCGGCGAAAGCCGACACGTCAAACGGCAGAGACGTGATGTCATATCCTTTGAATTCTTCTCTTACCGTATCGTGTAGGAACACGTTATACACGTCCTGCGTGAGCAGGGCGATTTTTTTATAAAGTTCGTCGTTTTGATAGTTTTTCAGTTTTTTCGAAAACAGTTTCACAGAGCCGGAATACGGGCGCAAAAGTCCCGCCGCGCACGATAAAAGCGTGCTCTTGCCCGAGCCGTTCGAGCCGAGCAGAAAATATACTCCGCCTTTTTTCATGCTCAGGCTGACGCCGGAAAGCACGTCTTTTGAATCTCTGCCGTATCTGAAATAAACGTTATCGAATTCGAGCGCGGTATCCGCGCCGGAAAGGTCTTTTCCCGCGTAATCAACGGCTTCGACGGACGAAAACGCCTCTCTGCCCTCTTTGACCGAAAGCGGTATGTTGTCTCCCTCACGGCCGAGTCTGTAATGCAGACGCACCGACGGCGGCATATCAGACAGTACGGCGGGCGACGGGCGAGCGGATAACACGTCCTCCGGTTTGCCGAACGCCGTCATTTTGCCGTCTTCGAGTACGAGCATTTTATCGGCGTATTTCAACAGCCCCGCCGTGTTGTGCTCAGAAATCACCACCGTGACGCCGAGCTTTTCGTTTATCGCCGAAAGCATCGAGACGAACGTCTCGCGGCTGACCGGATCGAGCCTTGAGGTCGGCTCATCGAGCAGAAGCAGACGCGGTCTCGTGACGAGTACCGAAGCGAGGCACAAAAGCTGTTTCTGTCCGCCCGACAGCTCGTTCGTCGGCGTATCATACAGCGCGTCGAGCCCGAAAAGCGCCGATATCTCGGCGACCCGAGGCATCGCGTCGTTTTCTTTTACGCCGAGGTTTTCGGAAGAAAACCAAAGTTCCGTGCAGACTCTGTCGGTCACGGTCTGCTCTTCCGGCCTCTGTGCGACGAAAGCAATCAGAGCCGCCGATTCTCTTTCGGAAACGTCGGAGATATCTTTGCCGAGTTCACGTACCGAGCCGCCCGTCTCGCCCTTCGGCGCGAGTTCTTTTTTCAGTAAGCGCAGAAGCGTCGATTTGCCGCCGCCGGTCGGTCCGCATACGCATACGAACTCGCCTTCATTTACGGCAAACGACACGTTTTCAAGCGCGTTTTTTTCTGATCCGGCGTAAGAAAACGTCAGATCTTTGATATCAAGTATTTCCATTTCAGCCTGTCCGCCAGCTCCGCCGCGACGGGCAGAGCCGCAAGTAATGTGTAAGATATACGGCAAACTACCGTGACGGCTCTGCGATCGGGCGGCGTGAATACAGGGTAAAACGACGCCGTACATCCGCCCGACAACGCCGATACGGCGACCGTCGCGGCGAGGAGCGTGAGTATCGCAGTCATCACGATATCTTCGTAACGGAATTTATAAACGGAATAGAATCTCCTTCTGCCGACTCCGTAGCCTCTGCCCGCCATACTGTCCGATATGACGACGCCGTTTTCGAGCGCCCACGTCGCGAGAGCCAAGAAGACGCGCAGCCTGTTTTTCGTCTTTTCGGGCAGCGTACCGTTTCCTTCGCCGCCGAGGACCTTCTGCTGATCGGATATCAGCCTTGCCTGCGCCGCGTACATCGGAGCGAATCTGAGCGCCATCGATAAGGTAATCGCCGCCGCGCCGGAGAGCGGAGCCGTCAGATAAAGGAGTTTTTGCGCCGTGATCAGCTTTGAAAAAGCCGAAAACAGCAAAAGCACGCTGAACAGAACGAAAGCCGTATTGATCCCGTAGAGTATCGCTTCAAGCGTGACGGGCGAGTCGCCGATGAATAAAAGCGGCGTATCGCCTTTTTTCGATATAAGCGGGTTGACCGCCGCGGTGATCAGAGCGAACGCCGCAAACAGCAGAAACGTCCTCGTTCTGCCGCCCGAGGCGAAAAAGATGAATATCGCCGCGGCAAAAGTCACGGCGGTATAAAACGGGCTGTTTAACACAGCGCACAGCACCGCCGCCGAGACGAAGTATATGAATACGGGTACGGGATTCGATCTTTCAAATAATTTCATATCAGTAAAGCAAGCTTACGTCGGGAACGTAGATCCATTCGAGCACGTCGCCGTCCTGCAGTTTATACGAGCCGCTGCCGACCGACGGCGCGACGCCGTTGACTTTATACCCCCATCCGGAGGTCTGACCGTATTCGGCTTCGTATACGCCGCCGATGCCGGTTATATAAGGCGATACCGGAGAACCGGAGTTTATGACCGTCAGCCCGTTCTGCCGGCAGACGCGTATCAGCACCGAATAAGCCGTGTCGCCCTCGCCTATGCCGATCTGCATTTTTTCTATGAGTTTTTTGTCGGAAACGAGCGAACAGTCGACCGAAAACGTGATATTGCCGGTAACGGCGACCTCTTCGACGTTTTCAAAATAGCCTTTGCCGGTCCTGACGCCGACGACGGCGATAACGGCGACTGTGACCGCCGTGACCGACAAAACGATGATATAGTCGATTATGCGTTTTTTGCCGCGTATGAGCATGACGACGCAGACGATCACTCCCGCCGCCGCAATGCAGAGGCAGAAAACGAGCGTGAGATCTCCCGACGACGGAGAATATACGGCGGTGTGTTCGGTTTTATCGAGCGCGTAGAACGGGCTCATCCTCTCATACGCGACCTGTGCCGAAACGCACTGAGCCGTCGCCGAAGAATTGGCGCCGCCGCCTTTGACGTGTTCGTAATCGCCGTTTTCAAGCCTGAAACCGAGCATCGCGGCATAAGCCTTTTCAAGCGTATCGGTCTTTTCGCCGAGTGAAGACAGGGCGATCACGACCTGAGCCGTCGTTTCGGCGTTCTCGCCGCCGAAGGCGTCGAAAGTGCCGTTCTCTTTCTGAGCCGATCTGATGAAAGCGACGGCTTTCTCGATTATCTTTGCCGCCGTCGGGTCTGTTTTGCACGGCGCGAGCGCCGATACGGTCATAGCGGTCATATCGACGTCGGGGGAATCGCCGACCACGGCGAAGCCGCCGCTTTCGGTCTGCCGCCGTTCGAGCGTTTTTATGACATCCGCCGCGGTCTTGCCGGTGTCGAAGCCGTTGAAGATCAGATGCAGAGTATAAACGAGACCCGATATGCTGTCGGGATAGTTGCCGGGGTCCGAAAAATACTCGTCGTGAACCTCGCTTTTCACTCCGCAGGCTTTGAGCGTCAGCGCGTATTTGAGCGCGGTGACGGGATTTTTCGGTATCTCCCGCGCGGCGATAAAAAGTCCGAATTTCGTCAGATCGCGGTCGCCCTCGCTCTGACGCAAGGCGACGGCGAGAAAACACCCGTTTTCGGGATCGTTTTCAAGTTCCGCCTGCAGTCTGTCGAGCGCGGCTGAAACGCCCGAAGCCGCGGCAGACGTGACCGCCGCGGCAAGCAGAACGAACACCGCGACCGCGGAGATTAATTTTTTAATCATTATTTAGTGACCGAAAGCACCGGCGGGACGAGAGTCATGCCGTCGGCTTTCGCACTGATGATTGCGGCTTTGCTCGGCAGGGTTATCTGCACGCTGCCGTCTTCGCCGGTCTTGAATTCGGTAGCCTGACCGTCGATCGTGACCGTCGCGCCGGCTACGGGTTTATTTACGGGAGCGTAGGTCTCGTCAAAACCGACGCTGAAGAGTTTGACCGTAACGGTCTGACCGAGCTTGCCGCTGATCATGGATTCGCTGAAGAACGAATACGCGTCGGTCCACGCCGTTTTATCGGAATATACGTAAGCGTAAACTCTGTCGCCGGCTTTTACTTCGTCGGCAAGGCTCATAGCCATACTGTCGTTGAGGTAATAACCGAACGCGCCGCTTTCGTCGCCCCAGAGTTTGGTTATGCTGAGTCCGTACTGTCCTTCGACGGAGGCGTAGCCGTCTTTGCATTTCGCGGCGTGAAGCGCGACAAGAACGTCGTTGATCGTCATTTTGCCGTCTTTGTCCTGATCTTTGAGCGCAACGGGTTCCCACGTGCAGACTACGTTTTTGCCGTCGTAAACGGATACGTAAACGACTTCTTTCGGAGCGCACGAAACGAGGAGCATGAGCGCCGTTACCGTGACGATAATAAGAGCTGTAAGTTTTTTCATTTTGTTTTTCCTTCTTTCTTATAGTTTCGGATCTTTATTTTTGCGCGTATTCTTTTCTGTGCGCGTTTTTCCGCTTTTTCGGGGTTCGCTTCTTTGATACCGGCGGCCTCGAGCGCCCGCGGCCACGGACCGAGCGCCGCTTTGATATCCCGCACCTGTTCGTCGGTGAAATCCGATCGTTTGGGATACCTGTCGGGATGCTTTTCGTATTCGGCTCTGAGAAGCTCAATACAAACGTTTTGCTTTTCTTCGCTCATAAACCCTCAACTCTCAATTTTCATTTCTCAATTACCTGCCGCGCCACTCGATGCCCGCAACTGCCCGCAAAAACCGGCTGTTCTTACGCCGCTTTCGTTTTCGGGGGCTGCGCCCCGCCACCCCTGCATCCCCCGAACCCCCTTACCCCTCCACATCCCCGGCTTGAAACCGGGGGCCACCGCGCGCCCCCTCGATCCATGATCGACGGGAGGGGATAAGGGGGCTTGGGGGTTGGGGCGATTTATCGCGCCGGAGGGGTGGGTCACCCCCCCAAGAATTATCGGGTTTAACTGCACGATAGGTTTACACGCCGTAGGGGTCGGCGCATACGAGAACCCCCAACGCTCTCAAGTTCGCGTCGGGGTACCCTTACGACGACCCGCCAAACAGCGTTGTCTTACAAAAGAACGTTTACCGCATCCATAGGGGAGCGGTCACCGCCCCCACTTTGAACGGCTACATTGAATCATTATTCTTTGCATAGTTTTATAACGGGCGATTCGTGAATCGCCCCTACTGCCTTCGGATAACGTTTGCACTGAGCGATTAAAGCGGCAGGAGCAAGCCCCTGCCCTACGGTTCTTTAAATTATATTTATACAGACCGTTCGCTTTTCGGGGGCTGCGCCCCGCCACCCTTGCATCCCCCCGACCCCCCTCATCCCTCCAAATCCCCGGCCTTCAACCGGGGGGCTCTGCGCGGCCCCCTCGATTACAGATCGAGGATCAGGGGGGAGGAAGAGGGTTTGGGAGATTGGAGGGCGGGGGTCTCCCAAGGGTGCCGAAGGCACACCGAACGCCGCCGAAGGCGACACCTTATTCATTCGGCTCGTCCCCGAGCCGATCATCATGCGCGAAGCGCTCATCATGACGCAGTTTCATCATTTGACGCGAAGCGTCAATCATCATTCCTTCTCGCGCCGCTTGCGGCATATCGCACCCGCAGGGCATATCGCGTTCGACCGAACATATCGCGTCCGAAGGACATCTCGCTTTTTGGCGATATGTTTGCTTTGCAAACGCTTTTGATCTTCAAGCCAACAAAAAATCCGTTGCCTTCGCAACGGAAAAAAGTACGCAGAAAAGAACGGGACGTATCCCGTTTATCCGATCATTTTCCCTTCATGCACAAAGGCTTGCGATCAAACCGAGGCTCGCCGGGCATTCCGACTTTGACGGTAATTGCGGTTGCGACGGATTTTCACCGAACTTCCCCCTTATCCCGCTTGCGCGGGAGACGGCCTCTTTATTCGATTTTAAACAAAAAGAGTCCTCATGCGGAATTTGCGCCGCAAAAGGACGTCTTATGCGTCAGTCTTCAACTTTGACTATCTGTTTGCCGTTGTAAGTGCCGCAGGCTCTGCACACTCTGTGGCTGAGATTGTATTCTCCGCACTTCGGGCACTTGGTCATGCCGGGCATATCGAGCTTCCATACGTTGGAACGTCTCTTGTCGCGTCTTGCTTTGCTGACTTTTTTCTTCGGTACTGCCATTTATCCGCACCTCCTTGCGATTACTGTTTAATTGTCGGCCGTGTGTTCGCAGCCGCCTTCGTTCAGGTCGTGCCCGCATACGGGGCAAAGCCCTTTACAGTCCGGCCTGCAGAGCGGTTTTGACGGAACAGCCATCGAAAGCTCTTCCAGAACCGTCACGGTCGGATCTAACTTGCGGTCGGTATATACGATAACGTCGTCGTTTTCTCCGTCCGCCGTATCAGCCGAAAGCACCCTCTCTATCTTACATTCGCACAGACTCTGCATCTCGCACAGACAGCGGCAGCACTGCGTGATATAAGACAGGCTTGCGGTGATATCGAGCTGCATATACGCGGACATATCGTATATCCTGCCCGTTACTCTGATCTCTCCGCCGGGCGATACTCCAAGCCCTCCGAAATAAAGGCCGTACGCTTCTTCCGATATCGGTTCGCTGTAATCGACGCGAAGTTCTTTGACTTCGCCGCTTAATAACGGTAAAAGATCGATGACCATAACTTCTCCGGCATTGAATGAAATAGCGACGGCGGAAAATGTCGCAAAGGTTATTATAAGTGCAAATCTCCGATTTGTCAATAGAAACCGAAAAAATATTGTTGCGAAAATGTAAATTTTACACGGAAAGCAGTTCGCGGAGCTTTTCGTATATCTTTTTTTCGCTTCTCGATATCTTCACCTGCGACAGACCGAGTTCATCGGCGGTCTGCTGCTGCGAATAATCGCGGAAATAGCGCAGAT
Source organism: Clostridiales bacterium (assembly GCA_016281775.1). GTDB lineage: Bacteria > Bacillota > Clostridia > Oscillospirales > CAG-272 > UBA1248. The sequence goes on from JAEEJH010000133.1 coordinate 10,390, forward strand.
AAATTATCTTGCGCTCGACCGGATCGAGCTTTTTGACCGCCTCGCGCAAAGACAGAAGCTCGCACAGCTCGCCTATATCGTCGCGGTCGGAGGTTAACGTGCCCTCGAGCGTGACGGAATCGTCGTCGCCGACCGATTCGGAAAGCGAATGCATCGGATAAGACGCCTCGAGCGCGTCGGCAAGCTCTTCTTCGGTCAGCCCGCATATTTCGGCAAGCTCGGAGACCTTCGGCTCTCTGCCGCGCTCCGCGATGAATTTTTCTCTCTGCTTCATGGCGTTCTGCGCGGCGCGCTTCGTGACTCTGCCGATCTTTATTATTCCGTCGTCGCGCAAAAATCTTCTTATCTCGCCTATTATAAGCGGCACTGCGTAGGTCGAAAAGACCGTATTGAAATCGGGCGAATAGCTCTTGACGGCTTTTATCATGCCCATCGTGCCTATCTGTACGAGATCTTCGTACTCGACGCCCCTGTCGGCGAACCTCGGAACGATGCTGCGCACGAGTCCCATGTTGCCGGTTATCAGCTCTTCCATCGCGGCTTTATCGCCGGACTGAGCCGCCCTGATCAGCTCCGCGTTTTTTGAATAGTCGTATGACGGTTCGTTCGCCATAACTGTACCCGTCCTTATCTGAGGTATTTTTCCATAAACACCTTAGTCCCCGCGCCGAGCTTCGATCTCACTCTGATCTTATCCGAAAAGCTCTGCATTATTGCAAACCCCATGCCGCTGCGCTCGTTCTCTTTGTCCGTCGTGTAAAGCGGCGTCATCGCGAGCGCGACGTCCGGTATGCCGCAGCCTTTGTCGGCGACCGTCAGTGTGAGGCGTCTGTCCCCGTAAAGCCTTGCGTTTATGTATATTTCCCCCTCCGTATTTTTATACGCGTGGACGACGCAGTTGGTCACCGCCTCGGAGAGCGCGCATCTTATATCCGCAAGCTCCGCCACGGTCGGATCGGCGGCGGATACGAAGCGGCTTATGCAGGCTCTTGCGAGCGCCTCGTTTTCGGGTATCGCGCTTATATAAAGTTTCATTTCGTTTACCGGTTTGTTTTTCACTTTTATCACCTCTTTTTCATTTTCTGACCGCGACGGTCTTGTCGAGCCCGGCGAGCGCGAGTATACGCATAACCCGCTCGCCCGCGCCCTGAAGCGCGAACCGTTTGCCGCAGTTTTCACACGCCGCGTATCTGCCCATTATCAGCCCGAGCCCGGAACTGTCCATGAATGAAACGCCCGACAGATCGAGCAAAAGCTCGTCCGGCATTCTTTTATAAAATTCGGCGTCTATACGTTCTCTTATCGCTGCGGCGAGGCAGTGGTCGAGCTCTCCCTCGACGAACGCCGTGAGCGTTCCGTTCTTTTCTTTGAAAGTGACTTTGTCCATCATATCCTCCTTGCGGAAACAAAAAAGCGGTATCGTCTTTGCATAGATGATACCGCTTATGATGCGTGAAATTTGTCTTATTATGCGCCGTTATGAAATTATTTCAGTTTATTAACGGCGTCTTCTATTCCCGTTAATTTTTCCTTATAAGACGAAAGCTTTTTGCGTTCGGCTTCGACCACGGCGGCGGGCGCTTTGGATACGAAGCCTTCGTTACCGAGTTTCGCCTCGAGTCTCGCTATTTCGCCTCTGACCTTTTCGGCCTCTTTGCCGAGGCGTTCGAGCTCGGCTTTCGTATCGACGAGCTCGCCCATCGGGATATAAATGCGGCAGGCGGGCGTGATTATGCTCACCGAACCGTCGGCGTCGTACGAATCGCCGACCGTGACAAAAGACGCGGAAGCGAGCTTCGTGAAGAACACGGCGGTCTTTTCGTTGAACGCGGCTTTGTTTTCGGTCACTATGTGGACCGCCGCTTTTTTCGACGGGGCGACGTTCATTTCGGCGCGTCTGTTCCTTATCGCGCGTATCGCCTCTATGACCGCGCTCATATGCTCCTCGTCACCGGCAAACGAGAGCGCCGGGTCGGCTTCGGGCCAGTTCGATATCATAATGCTCTCGCAGCCGTGCGGCAGAGCCTGATAAAGTTCTTCGGTGACGAAGGGCATGAACGGATGAAGCATCTGAAGCGTGCCGGTCAGAACGTGAACGATCACGCGCTGAGCCGTCTCGCTGTCGGCTTTGTTGTCGGAGAGCAGTCTCGGCTTTATAAGCTCGATATACCAGTCGCAGAAGATATCCCATACGAAATCGTACAGCTTCGAAAGAGCCACGCCGATCTCGAATCTGTCGAGATTGCCGCTGACTTCGGTCACGAGCGTATTGTATTTCGAAAGCAGCCATTTGTCTTCGGTACGCAGCGCCGTGATATCGGGCAGAGCCGTTTCTTCCGTCGTCAGGTTCATCAAAACGAATCTCGCCGCGTTCCAGATCTTGTTCGTGAAGTTTCTCGCCGCCTCGATCTTCTCGTCGGAGAATCTCATATCGTTGCCGGGCGAGTTGCCGGTAGCGAGCGCGAAGCGGAGCGCGTCTGCGCCGTACTTTTCGATTATGACCATCGGGTCTATGCCGTTGCCGAGGGATTTTGACATTTTTCTGCCCTGCGCGTCGCGCACGAGGCCGTGTATGAACACGGTCGAGAACGGAGCTTCGCCGGTCTGTTCAAGCGACGAGAATATCATTCTCGACACCCAGAAAGAGATTATATCGTAGCCGGTCACGAGCACGTCGGTCGGGAAAAATCTCTTGAGATCTTCCGTATCGGCAGGCCAGCCGAGCGTCGAAAACGGCCACAGAGCCGAGGAGAACCACGTGTCGAGCACGTCTTCATCCTGCCTTACGGGAGCGCCGCACTTCGGGCAGACGGTTATATCTTCGCGCGATACGGTCATCTCGCCGCAGTGATCGCAGTAAAACGCCGGGATCCTGTGACCCCACCAGAGCTGACGGCTGATGCACCAGTCGTGCAGATTTTCCATCCAGTTGATATATATCTTCGTGAAGCGTTCGGGCACGAATTTTATTCTTCCGTCTTTCACGGCGTCGATAGCCGGCTGTATCATCGGCCCCATTTTGACGAACCACTGATCCGAGGTGAGCGGTTCGACGGTCGTGCCGCAGCGGTAGCATTTGCCGACGTTGTGCGTGTGAGCTTCGACCTTTACAAGGTATCCGCCTGCTTCGAGATCGGCGACGATCGCTTTTCTCGCTTCGTATCTGTCCATACCGGCGTATTTGCCGCCCTGCTCGTTTATCGTCGCGTCGTCCGCCATTATGCGTATCACTTCGAGGCCGTGGCGCTGACCCACGAGAAAGTCGTTCGGGTCATGAGCCGGCGTGATCTTCACGCAGCCGGTACCGAATTCTTTATCGACGTATTCGTCGGCGATCACGGGTATCTCTCTGCCCACGAGCGGCAGTATCAGAGTTTTGCCGACGAGATGCGTATATCTTTCATCTTCGGGATTGACCGCGACGGCGGTATCGCCGAGCATGGTCTCCGGTCTCGTAGTCGCGACGGTAACGTATTCGTCGCTGCCCTTGACCGGATATCTGATGTGCCAGAAATGACCTTCTTCTTCGGCGTATTCGACCTCCGCGTCGGAGAGCGCGGTCGTGCATTTCGGGCACCAGTTGATTATGCGGTAGCCGCGGTAGATAAGACCTTTTTCGTAAAGGTTGTTGAACACCTCGCGCACGGCGGACGAAAGCCCCTCGTCCATGGTGAATCTCAGTCTGTCCCAGTCGCAGGAGGAACCGAGAGTTTCGAGCTGTTCGATTATGCGGGAGCCGTATTTGTTTTTCCATTCCCACACGCGGTCGAGGAATTTTTCACGTCCGAGATCGTAGCGCGTGAGATGTTCGTTTTTGCGCAGATACTCTTCGACTTTGATCTGCGTGGCGATGCCTGCGTGGTCCGTGCCGGGCACCCACAGCGCGGCGTAACCCTTCATCCTCTTGTAACGGATCAGTATGTCCTGAAGCGTTTCGTCGAGAGCGTGACCCATATGAAGCTGACCGGTTACGTTGGGAGGCGGTATAACTATCGTGAACGTCTCTTTTTCTCTGTCGTCCGAGGGCTTGAAATAACCCTTTTGCCGCCAGGTCTCATAGATCCGTTTTTCCACCGATTTCGGGTCGAAATTCTTTTCAAGTTCTTTCATTTTCTGTATTTCCTTTCATATTATCGCATAAATCAATTTGCCGGGCTGATGACACGGCGCTTTTAAAACAAAAATCCCGTCCTGTTCAGGACGGGTCTGACCGTGGTACCACCTGACTTCGCGCACAAAAAATGCGCCTCGTTGTTCCGTAACGTGGAAATACGTCGTCGCTTACTCGGTATCTTTCGGCGCCGCTGCTCCGGGATGACGCGAACACCCGCCGCCGGCGCGCTCTCAGCATACGCGCTTCTCTGTAGACGGTTTACGGTATTTTTTATTCCCATCGTGGCATTTGTATAAGTCAATATAACACGAACGGCCCGGTTTGTCAAGTGTTTTTTCGATTTTGAGGCCGACGGTTGTAAACTTTCTGTTAACATTGAGATCTGAAACAGCCGTATCGGCGAAAATATTTAGCAGTCCGGCGTATTAAATTCAAAATCCCCCTTGAAATTTCACAATTTTTATTGTATAATATAATGAAATATTTTATTCGTATGGAGGACTGAAATGAAGCAGGAGTATCCGATTTTTGAAGGCGTGGGCACGGCGCTTATCACACCGTTCCGCGACGGCGCGGTCGACTACGACGCGCTCGGGCTCATAATAGAAGAACAGATAAACGCCGGCATCGATTCTCTCGTCATCTGCGGTACCACCGGCGAGGCTTCGACGCTTACGGACGAAGAACACAGAAGCGTGATCGAATACTCCGTCAAAAAATCGGCGGGGCGCGTGCCGATAATCGCCGGTACGGGTTCGAACGACGTCGCTTACGCGATAGATCTGTCGCTTCACGCGTGCGAGGTCGGGGCGGACGCTCTGCTCCAGGTCACGCCGTATTACAACAAAGCGTCTCAGCTCGGTCTCGTGAAATATTTTTCGACGATAGCCGACGAGGTCGACCGTCCGGTCATACTCTATAACGTACCGTCGCGGACGGGATGCGCCATAGGCATAGACGCTTACAAAGAACTTGCCGAACATCCTAACATAATCGCGACGAAAGAGGCGTGCGGCGACATATCGTTCATAGCGAAGCTCGCCGAAGCGGTCGACGGCAAAATGGACATATATTCGGGCAACGACGACCAGATCGTGCCGATAATGAGTCTCGGCGGCAAGGGCGTAATATCGGTGCTCGCGAATATCGCTCCGTCGGTCACGCTTCAGATGGCTCACGCGTGTCTCGAGGGCGACTTCGCGCTCGGCGCGAAACTGCAGCTCGAATATCTGAAGCTCATAAATTCGCTGTTCATGACGGTCAACCCGATACCCGTAAAGCAGACCATGGCGTATCTCGGCAAGTGCACCTCCGAAATGAGACTGCCGCTGTGCGAGATGACCGACAAAGAAAGCGACAAACTGTATAACGTCATCGACGAATACAGAGACAGGCTTGAATGAGAGGTTCGAGATGACCGGTATTCTGCTTGTCGGCGCCTGCGGGCGCATGGGTAAAGCCGTGACAGAAGCGGCGCGCGGCGACTGCGTGATAACGGCGAAAGTCGACGCGGCGGGGAAAGAAGACGGCGTTTATAAAGATATTTACGAGGTGAGCGAAGAGTGCGGCGTCATAATCGACTTTTCGCATCACGAATACACGAAGACCGTGCTTTCGTATGCGTACGAAAAAGGTCTGCCGGCCGTCATAGCGACGACCGGGCATACGGACGAAGAACTCGAAACGATACGGAGCTTTTCCGAAAAGATACCCGTTTTCAAATCGGGCAATATGTCGCTCGGCGTAAACGCTCTGTGCCGTCTCGCGAAAGAAGCGGCGGCTCTTCTGCCCGATTTCGACGTTGAAATAATCGAAGCTCATCACGGAACAAAGCTCGACGCTCCGTCCGGTACGGCGCTGATGATAGCGAACGAGATAAAAGAAGTGCGGAAAGCCGATACGGTTTACGACAGAAGCAAAAGGCGGCAGACGCGGCCGAAGGACGAGATCGGCATATCGAGCATTCGCGGCGGTACGGTCACGGGCGAGCACGAGGTGATATTCCTCGGCAAGAGCGAACGGCTGACTATACACCATACCGCCGAGAACAGATCTCTCTTCGCCGAAGGGGCTCTGCGCGCCGCGGCGTATATGGTCGGCAAAGCTCCCGGCATGTACGATATGAAGACCCTGCTCCGCGACTGCGTGAAAGAGGAGATAAAATTATGATAAAATTCACTAAAATGCACGGCTGCGGCAACGATTACATATACGTCAACTGCCTTGACGGTATGGACTTCGATCCTTCCGCGCTCGCGGTAAAGATGTCCGACCGGCATAAGGGCGTGGGTTCGGACGGGCTCGTCTGCATCTGCCCCTCCGACAAGGCGGACGCTTTTATGAGAATGTGGAATGCCGACGGCAGCGAGGGCAGAATGTGCGGCAACGCGATACGCTGCGTGGGCAAATACCTGTACGATCACGGTATATGCAAAAAAGAAAACATCGAAATAGAGACGCTCTCGGGCATAAAATACCTTCAAATGATGGTAAAAGACGGCAAAGCGACGGCGGCGACGGTGAACATGGGCAGAGTGTCGTTCGACGGCAAAGATGTACCGGCGAAATACGACGGCGAGTGTATCGGCAGGACCGTGCTTATCGCGGGCAGACTGCAGAAGATCACCGCGGTCAGCGTCGGCAGTCCGCACTGCGTGATATTCTGCGACGATCCGGCTTCGCTCGAGCTTGAAAAGATCGGGCCTTCTTATGAAAACGATCCGTTTTTCCCGGACAGGGTAAACACGGAGTTCGTGAAACAGGTCGGCGAAAACGAGCTTTATATGCGCGTTTGGGAGCGCGGTTCGGGCGAGACGCTCGCCTGCGGCACCGGCGCCTGCGCGGCGGCGTCGGCAGCGGTGAAGCTCGGTCTGTGCGAGCCGGACACGGAGATAACGGTACACCTGATCGGCGGCGATCTTTACATAAGATATACGGACGACGCCGTATTCATGACCGGCGAAGCCGTAACGGTATTCGACGGGGAATACTTCGGAGACTGATATGAAACTCAATCAATATTATAACGACTTAAAAGACAGTTACCTTTTTCATACCGTGGCGGTAAAGACCGCGGAATACGCGGCGAAAAACCCGCAAAAAAAGATAATAAAGCTCGGCATCGGCGACGTTACCCTGCCTCTGCCGCAGGTCTGCGTCGAAGCGATGAAAGCCGCCTGCGACGAACAGCTCACGAAAGAGGGCTTCGCCGGTTACGGACCGTACGAGGGCTTTGAATTCCTGCGCGGCGCGATAGCCGGTTATTACGGCGCGCGCGGAACCGACGTAAAAGCCTCCGAGATATTCGTTTCGGACGGGGCAAAAAGCGACGTCGGCAATATTCTCGATCTTTTCGACCGCGACAACGCCGTTCTCGTGCCCGACCCGGTCTACCCGGTCTACGTCGACACGAACGTTATGTGCGGCAGAAAGATAATATACGCGAACGGAAACGAGGCTAACGGCTTTCTGCCGGCGCCGGATCCGTCCGTCAAAGCCGATCTGATCTATATCTGTTCCCCGAACAACCCGACCGGCGCGGCTTATTCGAGAGCGGCGCTGGCCGAATGGGTGAAATACGCTCTCGATAACGGCGCTCTGATACTCTACGACGCGGCGTACGAGGCTTTTATAACCGAAGATCTGCCGAGATCGGTCTATGAGATCGACGGCGCGAGAGGCTGCGCGATAGAATTCTGCAGTTTTTCGAAAAACGCCGGCTTCACGGGCGAGCGGTGCGCGTGGTGCGTGCTGCCCGACGAGCTCGTTTTCGAAGGCAAGAAGCTCTCTTCGATGTGGCTTCGCCGCCAGTCGACGAGATACAACGGCGCGCCGTACATCATACAGCGCGGCGCCGCGGCGGCTCTGACCGAAACGGGGCTTCTGCAGATAAAAAAGAATCTCGATTACTATAAAGAAAACGCGAAGATCATAGGCGCCTGCCTCGATTCGCTCGGCATATACTACACGGGCGGCGTCAATTCGCCGTATATCTGGCTGAAATGCCCCGATAACCTCGGCTCGTGGGAGTTCTTCGATCTGCTGCTTACAAAATGCCAGGTCGTAGGCACGCCGGGCGAGGGCTTCGGCGCATGCGGCAAAGGCTTTTTCCGCCTGACGTCGTTCGGCACTCACGAAAACACGCTCGAAGCGGTAAACCGGATCAAAGAGGCTCTCGGATGAGCCGTATAACCGTCGTCGGCGCGGGTCTCGCGGGATGCGAGGCGGCGTATCAGGCGGCGCGGCTCGGGGCGGAAGTAACGCTTTGCGAGATGAAACCGGTAAAATACACGCCCGCCCACAAGTCGCCGCTTTACGCGGAGCTCGTCTGTTCGAACTCGCTGCGCGCGGCGGCGGTAACGAACGCGATAGGTCTGCTCAAAGAAGAACTGCGGCGGCTCGGTTCGCTCATCATGGCGGCGGCCGATCACAGCAGGGTCGAAGCCGGCGGCGCGCTCGCCGTCGACCGCGAAAAATTCTCGTCTTTCATAACCGAAAAGATAAAAAGCGACCCGAAAATAACGGTCGTCGAGGGCGAAGTGACCGGAATACCCGACGGTATAACCGTCATAGCGACCGGCCCTCTCACATCGGACGCGCTATCCGAAGCGATATCCGAGATCACCGGGCGGGAATACCTGCATTTCTTCGACGCGGCGGCGCCGATAGTCTCCGCCGAGAGCATAAACAGAGAAAAAGTGTTCATGGCGAGCCGTTACGGCAAGGGCGAGGCGTCTTATATCAACTGTCCGTTTGACAAAGAGCGGTACGAAGCGTTTTACAACGCTTTGATAAACGCCGAACGCGCAAAGCTTCACGGATTTGAAAAAGATCCGAAAGTCTTTGAGGGGTGTATGCCGGTCGAGGTGATGGCTTCGCGCGGCGTAGATACGCTCAGATACGGACCGATGAAACCGGTCGGGCTGACCGATCCGAAAACCGGCAGAGAGCCTTACGCGGCGGTACAGCTCCGCGCCGAAAACGAAGAAGGCACGATGTATAATATCGTCGGATTTCAGACGAATCTGACGTTTCCCGAACAGCGCCGCGTTTTCGGGCTGATACCGGGACTTGAGAACGCGGAATTTCTGCGCTACGGCGTGATGCACAGAAACACTTATATCAACTCGCCGGGACTGCTCACCGAAACGTATGAGATGAAAACGAGAGCCGGTCTTTTCTTCGCCGGGCAGATGACCGGGGTCGAAGGGTATATCGAATCGACCGGGTCGGGCTTCATCGCCGGGCAGAACGCCGCGCGGCTCGCGCTCGGGCTTTCCCCTCTCGTGCTTCCGGATATAACCGTTCTCGGCTCGATGGCAAAATACGTTTCCGGCGCGAACACGGCTGATTTTCAGCCGATGAACGCGAATTTCGGCATAATCGCGCCGCCGACCGACAAAGTGCGCGGCGGCAAGAAAAAAAGATTTGAATACTACGCGGAGAGATCGTTATCGTACGTCTCTTCCGTCACCGGAGAAAATAATGACTGATTTAAGGAAGTTTTACGAAAAGATCGGATACGTTTTCAAAAACGACGCCCTCGCGCTCGAGGCGCTGACGCACTCGTCTTACGCGAACGAAGCCTCCGCGAGAGGCGCGGGGATGAGATGCAACGAGCGGCTCGAATTTTTCGGCGATTCGATACTCGGCATACTCTGCAGCGAATATCTGTTCAATAACTATCCCGATATGCCCGAGGGCGACCTTACGAAGACAAGGGCGTCGGTCGTATGCGAAGAGACTCTCGCCGTTATGGCGAGCCAGATCGGGCTCGGCTCGATGCTCCGTCTCGGCCACGGCGAGGAGCATAACGGAGGCAGATGCAACCCGTCGATAGCCGCCGACGCTTTCGAAGCTCTGCTCGCGGCGATATACATAGACGGCGGCCGCAAAGCGGCGGAAGGTTTCCTTTATCCGCTGCTTATACCGCAGATAAAGAAGCACGCGGGCAGGACCACCGACTACAAGTCGCTTCTGCAGCAGTTCATACAGAAAGAACCGGGCGAACGCGTGGAATACGAGCTGACGGGCGAAGAAGGTCCGAGCCACAACAAAACGTTTTACGTCTGCGTAAAATATCAGAACAACGTCGTGGGCAGAGGCAGCGGCAAAAGCAAGCGCGCCGCCGAACAGGAGGCGGCGCACGACGCGCTGATCCTCTTCGGAGAACTGAAGGATGAAGAAAGCGAAGCATAAGACCGTACCGGTGTTCATACCGCATTACGGATGCCCTCACAAGTGCGTTTTCTGCGACCAGGTCAAGATAACCGGTATGAGTTTCGAAGAGCAGAACGCGAAAAAAACGATCGATTATTATCTTGCCAAAATGTCCGGCAGGGCGGACGAGATAGCCTTTTTCGGCGGCTCGTTCACGGGCATCGACCGCGATCTGATGATCAGGCTGCTCAAGCTCGGGCGGTCGTATATCGAATCCGGCGCCGTATCGGCGATGCGGTGCTCCACACGCCCCGACTTTATCGACGGCGAGATACTCGGAATACTCAAAGAATACGGTCTTGGAACGGTCGAGCTCGGCGTACAGTCGACCGACGACGAAGTTTTACGGATCTGCCGGAGAGGTCATACGGCGAAGCAGAGCCTCGACGCTATGAAGCTTCTGAAAGAAAACGGCTTTACCGCGGTAGGTCAGATGATGACCGGTCTGCCCGGCGCGACGCCGGAATCCGAGATAAAGACCGCGCTCGATATCTGCGAATACGCCGACGCGGCGAGGATATATCCGATCGTCGTTTTCAAGCACACGGAGCTTTGCGAAATGGTATACCGCGGCGAATATAAGCTTATCGACGAAGACGAGCTGATCGCCCGCACCGCCGACGTGAAAGAGGTTTTCGTGTCGCGCGGCGTGCCGACCATCCGCATAG
>JAEEJH010000134.1 GCA_016281775.1 Clostridiales bacterium
TGATATACGTATTCGGAACCGTCTTCACATTCGACGTGCAGAAGCGGAACCGTTATCGATATCTCCTTTTTGCCGTACGTATATTTTACCGTTTTATCGGTCAGATACGCTTTTTTGATATCTTTATACGGCACCTCGATATCGTTATCGGTCTTCTCGTCTTTGATGAGCGAGACGACGGTTTCGACTATGCAGAGCGTGCTCTCGGTAAAATATATATGTATCTTGCCGTAGAGATCCGTACGGTAATGACCCATTTTGTCACGGCGTATCATCGAGCCTTCGTAATACCTGTAATCTTCGAGTTCGACCGATTTTATATACGACAGCTGACGCTCGTAAAGATCGAATTTTTCGAGCTTCTCTTCGTCGAAGTATCTGTACGCCGCCGCTATGTCTTCATCAATTTTTCTATCGGTGGAACGCGTCGTTACCGAATACGTGAACGCCACGCCGCCGGCGATTAGCGACAGTATCGAAAGGATATAGAGTATCGGACCGCTGTCTCTGTCTCCGAACGGGCCGAACATGAGCACGAGCCCGAGCACGAGCAGTCCCGCGCCGCTGTACAGCCAGAGGCGCTTGTTCAAAAAGTAGTTTATATTTTTTCTGTAATCCATGGCTGCCTCCGGCTTTTTTTCATATTTTACCACTTAATATCATATTTGTCAACGTATTTTTCGCTTATATCCGAAATTTCTTGCACGTTTCGGATTATAGCACTTCGGCGCCGGTTTGTCAATAGGTCGAGAGATACATTTAAAACGTGATAAACGAAGCTTTTTCTGAATAACCGCGGCGTACGGCGTCTAAAATACCGTTAAGAACGATAGCGAGGTGATATCATGTATTCCGCGGTTATACTTGCAGGCGGGTTCGGCACGCGGCTGCGCCCTGTGACCGACACTCTGCCGAAGCCGATGCTGCCCGTGCTCGGCGAGCCTAATTTATGCCGCATCGCAGATCTGCTCTGCAATAACGGCTTTACTTCGGCGGTCGTGACGGTGAAATATCTGCCCGAAAAGATAACCGCCGCTCTCGGCGACACCTGCCGCGGCGTAGATCTGCATTACGCGCCGGAAGAAGAACCGCTCGGCACGGCGGGCGCGGTAAAATCGGCGGCGGATCTGCTCGACTCCGATTTTCTCGTGATATCGGGCGACGCCGTCTGCGATTTCGACCTCGCTTCCGCTTACGCGTATCACAGTGAAAATTCGGCGCTCGTGACCGTGCTGACGCATAAAGTCAAAGATCCGCGCAAATACGGCACGGTGATATGCGATCCGGCGGGGAGGATAGTGAGCTTCCGCGAAAAACCGTCGTGGGAACAGGTGACCTCCGACAAGGTCAACACCGGGGTGTATATCATGTCGAAGCGCGTGACCGAATATATCGAAAAAACTCCGTGCGACTTTTCGCTCGACGTGTTCCCGAAGCTGATCGCGGCCGGTGAAAAGCTGTGCGCGTACGAAGCGGAGGGATACTGGCGGGACATCGGCTCGTTATCCGACTATCTGTCGTGCAATATGGAGCTGCTCGATCTTTCCGGCAAAGCGGACGACCCGAGCCACTCGGTGACGGGCGAGGATTTCAGGATCGGCGAAAATTCAGCGTTCATCAATTCCGTGTCGTTCGACAGCGTGACGGTCGGCGTCAACTGCTCGGTCACGGGCAGTATCCTGTGCAGAAACGTGATCGTCGGCGACGGCTGCGTGATACGCGACGGGTGCGTTATCGGCGAGGGCGCGGTGATCTGCGACGGCGTGAAGCTCGGCGCGGGAACGGTCATACAGACCGGCAAGACTGTAACGGAGAGTAAAAACGGAATAATGGTAAGAAAAAAACTGTTTGAAAACGGTAAGATAAGTCTGCGGCGAGGCGCGGAGGGTTCGGCAGACGTCTGCCGTCTCGCCTCAGCCGTCGCCGCGGCGGTCAAAGGTCCGATCGGCGTGTGTTACGCAAAGGATGCGGGCGGGGAATGCAGATACCCGGCGGAGCTTTTTGCGCGGGCTTTATGCGCCGCGGGCGGCGACGTATACGAATTCGGCGAGGCGGATATCTTTGCCGCCGCGTCTGCCGGAGTATACTTCGATAACGAAATAACGGTATACTGCGGCAAAACCGCGGCAAAAGAGCCGGTGACCGTGTTTTCGTTTTTTGACAAAACCGGCATGACGCTCGGCGGCGAAACCGAAAAAGACGTTGTCAAAGCTTATTATTCCGACTTGCGGGAAGAGACGGGGCCGGGGACTCTTCACCGGATGGACGGGCTCGACCGGCTGTATTATTCGGCTCTTTCGTCGTCGTGCAGGCTCGACGGCGTCTGCGTTCACGTCGTTTACGGCCGCGGTTCCGCCGACACGGCGGCGGCGCTCGCCGCGGCGGGCGCGAAGATAATAAACCCGGACGATCTGTATAACAGGCCCGGCGCTTTCATATTCAACAAAAACGACGGCGCTTCTCTGCTCGGACAGAACGGCAGATTCTGTTCGTTCGACGAATGTCTTCTGATACTGCTCGGGCTCATAGATACCGAACAGACGCCGAGGATCGCCCTGCCGTACTTTCTGCCGCGAATATACGAAGATACCGCGAAAAAACGCGGCGCCGAGGTACTGCGGTATCTGGCAAAGCCGTCGTACGGTCAGCGCGCCGATACCGAGGCGAGAAAACTGCGCCCGTCGTGCGGGTTCACGTACGATCCGTCGTTCTGCGCGGTCAGGCTCATGAATGAACTGCAGAAGAACGGTTTGACGCTTGCCGAAGCCGCCGAAAAGCACTGCGCAGTATTTTTGAAACGCGGCAATATCGCCGTAGACGAATCGGAAAAAGCGTCGGTTCTGCGTCGGCTTTACGAGGCTTATCTGCCGTATCAGATCAGCGCGGCGGACGGCATCGCCATTGTCGAAGCGGGCGCCGAAGGGATCGTAGCCGCGGACGACTCGGATAAGCTGAAGCTGTTCGTCTCCGCTGAAAACGAAGAAGCGGCGGACGACGCTTTCGGAGAAATAATGCAGCGCATAGGGAAGCTGCGTTCATAAATTATTTATATAATTATATTGAATCACGATTTTAAAGGTTGTATAATAAAATCGGTATAAACCGTACCTTCAATATGACCTTTGCGGACCGGCAGGCGTCCGGCCGCTTACATAAATAATGAAATAACAAAAAGCGCGGCTTCGAACGCGTTTTGTCGGGTTATGACGAAACGCTTTTCTTTTGCCGCGCGGGAAAGGATAAAAAATGCCAAAGAAAAAGAAAGCCGCCGCGCCGGCGGGCAAACTCAAAATAGCCATGCTCGGCGGCTTGTACGAAATAGGAAAGAATCTCGCCGTTATCGAATACGAAGACGATATGATCGTCGTCGACTGCGGTCTCGGCTTTCCCGACGACGATATGCTCGGCATCGATATGGTCATACCGGACATAACGTATCTCGTTCAGAATGAGGACAAACTGAGGGGAATAGTACTGACTCACGGTCACGAGGACCATATAGGCGCACTGCCTTACGTGCTTCAGCAGATATCGCCGCCGGTCTACGGCACGCCGCTGACGCTCGGCATACTCGAAGTCAAGCTCGAAGAGCATACTTACGAACGCAAGCCGAACCTTAACGTGGTGAGAGCCGGCGACACTATACAGCTCGGCTGTTTCGAGGTCGAATTCATCAACGTGAACCACTCGATCGCAGACGCGGTATGTCTTGCGATAAGGACTCCGCTCGGCACGGTGATACACTCGGGTGATTTCAAAATAGACCTTACTCCGATAGAGAGCAAAACGATAGATCTGACGAGGCTCGGCGAGCTCGGCGACGAGGGCGTACTGCTTCTGATGTGCGAATCGACCAACGTCGAACGCCCGGGCTACACCCCGTCTGAGCGGACGGTCGGCGCGTCGCTCGATCAGATATTCGCGAAAAACACCGACAAAAGGATCTCCATAGCGACGTTTTCGTCAAACGTCCACAGAGTACAGCAGATAATCTACGCGGCGGAAAAATACGGCCGCAAGGTCGTGATAAACGGCAGGAGCATGGTAAACATCGTCAACGTCGCGCTCAACCTCGGCTATATGCGCACGGCGGCGAACACTATAATCGACATAAACGACATAAAGAGATACAATCCCGAACAGATCGTGATAGTATGTACCGGCAGTCAGGGCGAACCCATGTCGTCTTTATACAGAATGGCGTTTTCCGATCACAGCAAGATAGAACTTTCGGATAACGACGTCGTGGTGATCAGCGCAAACGCAATACCCGGCAACGAAAAATTAGTCAACAACATTATAAACGAACTTTTCAGAAAAGGCGCGAACGTTATATACGACGCGATCGTCGCCGACGTGCACGTCTCGGGCCACGCGTGTCAGGAGGAACTGAAAACGATGCACGCGCTGACGAGGCCGAAGTATTTCATGCCGATACACGGCGAATACAAGCATCTTGCGACCCATAAGAAGCTCGCCGTTGATATGGGAGAAGCGCCGGACCGCATATTCATATCGGAGATCGGCAAGGTGCTCGAGATAGACGCCGACGGAGCGCGGTGGGGCGGCACGGTGCCGTCCGGTAAGATACTGATAGACGGCTACGGCGTAGGCGACGTGGGCAGTATAGTTCTGCGCGACAGACGCCATCTGTCGCAGGACGGTATAATAGTCGTCACGGCCGCGGTCTCGCCGACCGACGGACTTCTCATGGCGGGTCCGGAGATAGTTTCGCGCGGATTCATCTACGTGCGCGAAGGCGAGGAAATGATGGACGAACTGCGCGAGATGACCGCTTCCGTTATCGAAGACTGCTTTGACAGATACGAAGACGATTTTACGGTGATAAAGGGCAGAATAAAAGACGAAGTCAGCAAATACATCTATCAGAAAACGAAGCGCAGACCGATGGTGCTTCCGGTACTTTTGGAAGAATGAAAAGAAGAATAATTTTATTTGCCTGTATTATACTGCTTTTGCCGCTTCTCTTCTCGTGTATTGATGCGGACAGACCGGAGCAGACGCAGGCTGACGTCACGGGAGCCGCGACCGGCGGTACGCACACCGCGCAGACCTCATACGTTGACGGAACCGCCGCGGCGGACACCGTGCAGACCTCGGACGTTACCGGAACCGGCGCGGCTGACACCGACGATGCCGAGCTTTCGCCCGACGTCACGGTGAACGGGAGCGTACTGCTCAACCCGACGACGGTCATGGTCTACGGCAAATGCGATAAAGACTGCGCGATAAACGTATATAACGGCGATCAGACCTTTACCGTAAGAGCCGACGGCGTGAATTTCTGCTTCGCCGCGTCGGTAAAAACCGATGAAGATACGGAGATAACCGTCAAAGCCGTATCCGCCGGCAAAGCCGAGAGCGCGGGTGTGAAGGTCGCCGTTTCGGGCGACGCCGATGCGCAGGATTCGGGACTCACGGTAAGCTACGGCTCGAGACTGTACGAGAAAAAAATACTGCCGGATCTGTACGGCACGAACACTTATACCAAAAAAGAACTGAAAACGATAAAAGAACTGGCCGAATACCGCGTGAGCAAAGCGCGCGAGGCGTCCGGCAAGCGCACCGAGGTTATCTACGCGGTCGCGCCGAACCCTCTCTCCGTCTACGACGACGAGCTGACCGAAAGCATGATCGCTCATATCGAAAACAGATCCGCCCGTATGAAACAGACGGCGGAGGCGCTTTCGGAAGTCGAGGGCGTGACGTTCATCGATCTGACGGAAATACTCGTTTCAAATAGAGATCAGGGGAAGCTTTATTACAATCTCGACAGCCACTGGACCGAGCTCGGCGCGTATTTCGGCTACAAGGCGATAATGGATCATATAAGCGAAAAGTTCCCGTCAGCCGCGCCTTATCCGCTCTCAGATTATATGGTGAAATACTTTACGGTCGACGATACCGATCTCAACGTTTATTCGGGTGTCGGCACGGGTAAGATGTTCGAAGACGCGCCGTTTCTGCGCGCGCGTTTCACCGAGCAGACGCCTTACGGCAAAAACAAAGGCGAAACGGCGAGGATATGGGATTTCGTAAACAAGTATTTCAAGTCGACCTCCGTAACTCACACGAAAGACTCTTCTCTGCCCTCGGCCGTACTGCTGATGGACTCTTACGGACTGAACGCCGTGCCTTTTATAGCCGAGAGGTTTTCGACGCTCGCGATACAGCCGGTATGGTATTACAACGCCGATTACAATCTTATCGCCGAGGTCAAAGCGGATTACGTTATCGAAATACTCGAAGAACGCGACCTCAGCGTGCTTCTCTCGGGCTCTTGATAAAACGGTGCGGGAAGGTACATATATGAAAAACGAACAAAACGCGCCGAAAATGCGCGGCGCAAAAAGCGATATGATCGCCGTTATCGTATCGGCGGCGGTCTCTGCCGCTTTTATGATCGCGGGCGTGCTGATATTCAAAAAAATCGAAAACTCCGCCTTGTATAATACGGCGGTTTTGTGTCTTATTCTTTTTCCCGTCGCCGTCGCTTTGACCGGCCTTATCGGCAAAAAACGCTTTGAAAAGAAGATAAAGACCGTCGATATAAAAGCGACGCAGGAAAAAATGCTCGAAAGACGGGAAGAAGCCGGTAAATACAAGCTTTACTATGAGAAAAAACTCTCGCTCGTCATCGCGCTGACGTACGCGCTCGCCGTTCTGCTTTTGCTTGACGCCGCCGGACTTGCTTTCTTTTCGTATCTTTCGCCTTACGGCGCGGTCGGTCTGCCGCTTTTCGGGCTCGCTCTGTTTATCATGCTGAACGTTTTCTGCCGTCTGTTCACGCCGGCGTCCGACGGTGCGGCGCAGCCGCGCGGAAGCATATCCGAAAAAGATTACCCTTTGATATACTCCGCGGCGAAAAAAGCCGCTGAAGCGTTCGGGATCGAATACGGTATCATACTTGCGGTATATCCGGACCTCAACATCAGCGTCAGCCTTTCAAAAGACGCGGTCACCGTATATCTCGGCGTATATCTTTTGAGAAAACTGAACGAAAACGAGCTTTACGCCGTTTTTCTGCATGAGTTTTCACATATCAAAAACGGCATAAACAGATACGAAAAGTATTACGGATACATAAACGGCGCTCACCGCAATCATTTCGGCTCGTGGCTGAACGGTCTGCTTTTCAATTATCCGGATCTCGTTTACTGCTTCAACCGCGAGATGTATTTCTACGTCAGAACTCTGTCGGAAGAAGAGAGCGCCGACGCCGATATGTGCAAATACGCCGGAGCGGAAGCCTCCGCTTCTCTGCTTATCAAATGTTACCGTGCGGAACGGATCGAATGGGAAGACGGCTCGTATGATTTTATGAATATGTTTTCCGGCGAAACTCCGGAAGAACACACGGCGACGCTCTGCTCGGAAGAATACGACAGGCGCGAAGCCGAAATGCTCCCGGTGTGGGACGAGTGGATGAAACGCGAGATACAGTCGCGCTCTTCGACTCACCCGATCACGAGGATCAGGATATCGAATTTCGGCGTCGAGCCGAAGACCGACGGCAAGGATATTTCAGAAGAGCTGAGAGCCGAATACGAAAAAGCCGTCAAGCTCGTCGACGGTCTCAACTCCGACGCTCTCAAAGAGAATTACGAAGAGATCCGCAAGGCGTGTTATACCGAGCCGCTTGAAAAAGTCGAACAGTGGAAAAGAGACGGCGAAATACTCACGCCCGACGGCTACCGTCCGGTCGTTGAGGCTCTGATCTCGCTCGGCAGGATAAACGACGTCGAAAAGCTGTGCGAAAGAGCGATAAAAGACCTGCCCGACACGGCAGCGCTCTACGCTTATTTCACGCTCGGCTCGCTTCTTTTGAAAAGATACGACGACAGGGGTATAGAGTATCTGTATCACGCTCTTGAAAACAATAATAACTACATCGAAGACGGTCTCGATATGATCGGTCATTACTGCTGTATCACCGGCAACCGTGAAGAGCTCGACAAATACAGAGAAAAAGCCGTCGAATACATGACCAAGGACCGCGACGAATCGTCCGAGATCGGCTCGCTCAAACGCGGAGACAGGCTTTCGAAAGAAACTCTGCCCGACGGCGGACAGCAAGAGCTCGTCAAAGTCATAAAAGAAGCGTCGGACGGTAAGATCGAGGCGGCGTATCTCGTACGCAAAACGATAACCGATAAAGTGTTTTCAAGCGCCGTCGTGCTCAGATTCACGCCCGACTGTCCCGACGAAGAAAGACGGGAGATATATAATAAAGTATTCCTTTACCTCGATACGGTCAGCTATGAAGGGATCGACGACTGGCAGTTCTCTCTTTTTGAATACGAGAGCGTCAAAGGCGCCGGATTCGAGTCTGTCGAAGGCAGTCTGATCTATAAAAAAGAATAACGGCAACGGCGCGTCAGAACGCGCCGTTCTTTCTGTAAAGTAAAATATTATCATATTTTTCTGGGTAAAAATACTTGAAAGAGTTTCTTTATTATGTTGTAATTAAAAAATATGATCACAGCACGCCTTACGGCGAAAAAAGGCGGAAATTTTCGGGAGATATACGGTATGGCTGAAGAAAAACGGTTCACAAGAGCGACGTGGCAGATAATGGAGCAGCTGCTCGGGCTCGACAACCTTGAAGACGCGCTTTCACGAAGCCCGGAAACGATAGTAAAAACGCTCGACAGCGAAGCGGGCGCGATATGGTTTCTCGATAAGAACACCGACAGACTGAGCCCTCTCTTTCACATGGGACCTGCTGATATTTCGAATATCACGGTCGAAAACGGGCTCGGCATCGAAGGTATCGTCACAAAGACGGGCAAGTCGGTCATCGTTACCGCCGCGGCGGGCGATCCGCTCTTTTCCGTTCGCGGTACGCTCAAAAAACGGCGCTGATAGCGACGGTAAGATCCGGATCAGTGAAAAAGACCTGCCTGCGGTTTCTGACCGCCGCGTTTGCGAGGTGTCCTAAAGGACAGTTTATAAAAAACCGGCTGAGGCAAGGATCATTCCTGACTTCAGTCGGTTTTTTGTCGCATATCGGTGCAAGCAGGACGTTTGTGTGCCAAACGTCCGGAAAAAGTGATGTTTGCCCTGTGGGCAAGTGATGCAGTTCGCTTTGCGAACAATGATGTTTTGCGGCTTTGCCGCAAAATGATGTGATGTGTTCCGCTCACGCGCCGACCCA
>JAEEJH010000135.1 GCA_016281775.1 Clostridiales bacterium
CACTCCCCCTCTCCCCGTATTATCCATACGGGGCCGGCGAAACAAAAGTGATATGCACAAAACGAGAGGACCGGATCATTCGGCATCGCCGAATGATCGCGCGCGGTAAAGGGGGGCGCCGCGCGCGAGATCACAGGAAGAAAGCGGCAACACCCTATTCATCCCGTCTGCAAGGGGTTCCCCGACGCGAACAACGTGAGCGGTGGGGGCTTTTGCGCGGGATGAACATCATGCGCGAAGCGCTCATCATGACGCAGTCTCATCATTTGACGCAAAGCGTCATACATCATTCCTTTTATCGCCGCTTGCATCATATCGCGCCGTCGGGGCATATCGCGTCCGAAGGACATATTGCTTTCCCGGCGATATATTTGCTTCGCAAATACAAGATAAATACATACGGACGCGTTAAGAAATTATCGGTCAAAAGACCGAAATAAATAAAAAAGGAGCATTTCTTATGAAGAAAGACCCGAAACCTGCGCGATCGGTCATCACGTGGATACTGATCGTACTCGCCGCACATCTGGCGGCTTCGCTCATTTTCGGCGTGACGCTGAACATCATGGTCGACAATCTTTGGCTCGAGGGCAATCAGAGCAGGGCTATCGGAGCCGTCGTCGTATACGGCGTCGTATTCCAGCTCGTTTTCTGCATAGCTTATACGCTGATATCCTCGCGCAACGTCGACTTTCACGAAGCGCTTAAAGCCGAAATCAGAGAAAAAACTCCGCTGCCCGTCGTTTACAAAAATCTGTATCTGAAAAAGCTCGTATACGAAGCGCCGGTTTATCTCGCGGTCCTGATACCGTATACGATCTTCTTCGGGGTACAGAAAACGCTCGACCTTGCAAACACCTTTGCGTTTGAGAAGTTCTACATCTCCGATATGTGGGCGTATCTTCTGACGCGGAACGCTTTTCTAGGATTAATCATATCGCTTTTGCTCTTCGTCGTGATACTTTACGCCGTCAGATTCATCATTCTCGCCGCGATGCGAAAGAATCTGATCGAAAACTCCGTAACGCTCGGAGAGTAAGGAGCCGTATATGCCCCTCTTCCTTGATTTCATACCGAAACCGGTATTTTACGTTATAGTATTCGTTCTCGGCGTAGTTCTTATCATCCTTATCGCAAAACTTCTGCGCACGGTGATCGAAAGGCTCGCCGCGTATGGAGCAATAAAACGGTTCTGCAACGAACACAGCGGAATAATGAAAAAGAATCATTCTATCTTCAGATCTTTTTTCTCTGTCTATCCGGAATACGATATCGAGCTTGACGTCGGCGGCGTGCGGTACGGTATAAAATTCTTTCCGAAAAATTACAGAAAAAAGACCGTCGTTATCGAAGCCGAGAAAAAGGCGTATTTGCTGAAGCATGTAGGTGTTTCCGGCTTCGCGCAAAAAGGATTGTGTAACGGTACGAACGCGTTTATAGTAAATGAAGACGTCGACACAAAGATAAAAATTGATCTGTCGGGTGCCGAACCGGGCGTAAAAAGTCTGCTTTTGTTCGTTCCGACGTGTCATAGCCTGTTTATGATAAAGAAAACGGAGCGCGTCGAAGTCTGCTCCGGCGACGGCGTCTTCGGTTATACCGCCGTTTGCGGCGTAAAAAAGATAAACGAATATATTCGCTGACGCGAATGCGATATATCTTCTTCGAAGACGCGATATATTACGCGTGCGCGTAATGCGATATGCCGCTTACGCGGCGTGAAAACATGCTCAATTTTGCGTTGCGGACAGGACGTTTGACAGGAATTTATCGCGGCGGCGGTAGAAATCGCGTTCCGACAAGAAATCTATCGCCAGGCGGTAGAACGGAAAATTCTTTCTGTCTGTGCAGTTTAGTATAAGCGCGCGTCTCAGCTTTTTTCTCTCCTCTTCGCCTTTTATATCTTCGCCGACCGTGTCGAGCGCGCTCTCGACGGCCTTACACCGTTTGTCCGACGGGCAGACGGTGTTCTTTTTATGCGGCTCGTCGCTGTACGCTCTCACGTTCCAGAGCGCTATTTGTCTTTCGCAGTAGCTTAACGTTTTGGTCATCAATTCATCCTTTCAATTCCGAACATTTGTTCGTTTTTTAACCATTATATTCGAAAATTTCGAATTGTCAAGAGGTTTTTGCAAATTTTGCGAAAAAATCACGGGAACGCTCTTGACAGTCACGTGAAACGCTAATATAATTAAACTGTGAAAGGATGTGAAATCATGATCAGACAACTCCCGGGAACTACCGTAAAAGCGAACGTACAAAGCGCGGACGAGGCTAAAGCTCTGCTCGGTAATATATTCATGGCGGGCGGCGCCGTGCTGTCGCAGGTGACCGCGCTGACCGGGCTCGAACCGTATATGATACAGAACTGGGTACAGCGGCGTTTTCTCGCGCCTCCGGTACGCAAGCAGTATTCGATAGATCAGTTCTGCCGCATCGCAACGATAAACGCTCTGCGCGGCGTATTGCAGATAGAAAAGATAACGGCGATCATATCGTACGTCAACGGTATGCTCGACGACGATTCCGACAATATCCTGCCCGACAGTCTGTTTTATATTTATTTCGTCGCCTCGGTATCCGCAGACGCGCCCGACGCCGACGAGTGCGCGCAGAGAGCCGTGCGGGATTTCAAAGAACCGTTTGAAGGCGCAAAAGAACGCCTCGTGACCTCGCTTTCCGCCATGGTCAACGCCTACCGCGCCGCCGAAATGCTCCGCGCGGTCGACTCGACCGTCGACAGGATACTCGGCAAACGACCGTGAACGCAAAACGCCCGACCTTAGACTGAGCCCGAAAGAAAGAGGGTTAAGCCCGGTCTTTCGGCGGGCTTTCGGCCTAAAACGCAAAAAGAGTTGTTTGACCGCCCCTGATACGGGAGCGCTCAAACAACTCTCTTTCTTATTTGAACGGATCCGGCGGCCGCCTGCTATTTCAGGCTTTTGTCGAACGCTTTGACTATGTTTTCGATCTTCTTTTTCGCGGGCTTCTGATATTTCGCAAGCTCGGACGAAACGTCGGTCGAGCCTTTTTTGAGAAGCTCGCGCACGTAAGAGCCGACGCCGTCGTACATATTTACGTACGCCATATCGAATACGCGTTTGCGGACTATATAGTCGATCATTTCCGACGAATCGGCGTCGCGCGTGATCTTACGCCTCAGATACGTCTCTTTCAGTACCGGCGTTACGGTGCGGTACGACTCGCTTGCCAGCGCTTCGATGATTATCGACACGAATTCCCGCCGCGATTCCGACACGCTCGACGGCACGCAGAGCATACTCGACGCTCCGTTGACGAACGATCTGTAATCGTCCTGAGCCTTGTCGAACTTCGGGACCGGGAGGATGCCGAAATCGTTGTCCATCTCGCGCAGAGTGCCCGCGGCGTTCAGGGTCGAATCGTGGAACATTGCGCGGCCGTTGAAAAACGTGTTGATGACGTTCATATAGTCGCTCATATCCGTCTCGAAATAAGCCCTGTTGCCGACGATCACTTTATAGATCTTGTTATAGATCTGCGTGTCGCGTTCGAGCTGCGGATCGTAAAAAGGAACGTCTTCGTCGTCTTTGGAAACGAGCATCCCGCCCGCCGCGTAGTAGAAGCTGTACGGCACGTCGAGATACCACGAGGTAAGACAGTAGATATCGGACTCGCTGTCCTTGGTGACGGCGCCGTCGCCGTCCTGGTCTCTCGTCACGTCCTTCGTAAGTTCGTAGAGCTTGTCGAGCGTCCAGTCCCCCGTTCTTACAAGCTCATACGGGTATTCAAGATCGAACTTGTCGAACAGGGTCTTGTTGAAATAGAGGCACGACGTCAGAGAAAAACTTCTCGGGCTGAGGTCGCCGTTGACCATCATCAGGTTGTTTCTGATGGAGAAGCCGTTTCTTATGTCCTTATCCCACCACGGCTTGTCGAGATCGACGTACGGCAGCTTGTGAAACGGCAGTACGTAGTTGGACTGCGCAAGGGACGCGCCGTCGACCATGTGTACGAAACAAAGATCGTAATCGTCCGAACCTGATTTTGCCGCGCGGCTCACCGCGGTCGTTACCGCGGGATAAGAATCCGTCGATATCAGAAGCTCTATGCCGAATCTGTCGCACACCGCCCTGTTTCTGCGGAAAACGGCGTCGTG
Source organism: Clostridiales bacterium (assembly GCA_016281775.1). Lineage (GTDB taxonomy): Bacteria > Bacillota > Clostridia > Oscillospirales > CAG-272 > UBA1248. The sequence continues at coordinate 4,139 of JAEEJH010000135.1, forward strand.
CAGAGGCTCCGCGATCTCGTGATCTTCCGTATACATGTCGCTTTCGCTGTCGGTCTGAAGCAGGACGCGGAATTCCTTTCCTTCAAACGTTATTTCGGGCAGATCGTCGGCGACGAAAGTCTCCTCCGGCTCGACCGTGACGGCGGCAGTCGAAACGTCCGCCGTTATATCAGCGGCCGGCTGTTTTTCGGCGCAGCCTGTCGTCAGCGCCGCCGCCGCGAGCATAAACGCCGCCAATACGATACTCAGGATCTTTTTCATGGCTTTCATTTCTCCGTTTTTGTTCGTTATATATATGATATCATATTTTTTCGGAGATTGCAACCGTTTTGCAAAAAACTGCGCGAAAAAATCCGGAGCACGCAATATATCGGCTTGTGTAAAGAGCTTGCCGGCATATGCCGTCATACTGAATAAAACGTCTTTTTGCAGTCTGCAAACGCTCCGTTCTTAGGTCCTTTGGACATAGGACAATAAAGCGTTGATTTTTCTTCTTTGCGCGAAGCCGGGAGGATGCGCGGATCGCTGCCTATTACAAATAAGGTATGTGCGCAAAGGTTTTCTTCACCGGGATCCGTTAAAAAATCCCGCGGCCGGGTCCTCCCCCTCCCGGTCGCGGCGCTCTGCGCTGTTACGGTGAAGAAAACCGCCGCACCGTATCGATCAATATCAACCAAAACCGAGCATAACATAGTTCGGGGAATCGTTCTTGAATTTTGCATAGCATTACGGGCTCGATACGGCAATACAATAAAGCGTTTGATTTTTTCTTTGCGCGAAGCCGGGAGGATACGCGGATCGCCGCCTATTACAAATAAGGTATGTTCGCAAAGGGTTTCTTCACCGAGATCCGTTAAAAAAATCCCGCGGCCGGGGCCTCCCCCCTCCCGGTCGCGGCGCTCTGCGCTGTTACGGTGAAGAAAACCGCCGCACCGTATCGATTAATATCAACCAAAACCGAGCTTTGACACAGCTCGGGGAATCGGTCTTACCTGCCGACCCGTTCGAGAACGCAGAGAATCTGCTCGTTGCTGAGTCGCGGCACTTTATTTTGCTCAATAAAGATTGACTCCTTCAACGTTTCTTCTTCTGCCTCTAATTCCTCAAGACGAGCCTTGGTAGAGCGTGTGACCAATCATAATATGAAGCCGCCGAGAGTAACCTTGAGATCACTCTCGGCGGTTTTTTATAGACTAATTCACAATTTTATGAAATAATTATAAAAAAGCTATTGACTTTAGCAAATACCTCCTTTGCAAGTACCATTGTACCGCAAGGGAGGCGTTTTGAAAAATGTGCGATGGACGCAAAAACACCGCTTCGATTTCTCAAAGCGGTGCTTTTGTAATCGGTATCAGAGCATTACTTTCAAGGCAAATCCGCCTTTGAAAAAGTAGGTGTTCGTCTGATACTGCTTTGGTGGAGGCGAGGGGAATCGAACCCCTGTCCAAAAAGTTCTTGACAGGACTTTCTCCGGGCGGAGAATACCTACTTGAGATCTCCCCTTGCCGCCGCCGGTACACGGGCTGCGGGTCGGGCAGCTTTTTTGTTTATGGCCGCTTCAAAAGCAACGGGCGGCGCACATTTACCACTGAGGTCACGCCTGTCCGCGTTCGTGGTCCTCCGCGGAGAGACGTCGCGCCCTTAGGCAGCGAGTGCTACTTTATTATTGTTAGCGTTTATATTTAAGAATGCGATTTTTATAGAGGTACCGCGCCTCTGCCCGCTTATCCTGCCTCAAGCTCCCTGTCGAAACCTTTACGCCCCCTTAATCACTGTATCTGCCGCCCGTTCTGCCTGCGCGGTCGATATCGCGCGCCGCCTGCTTTTTCGCGTCGGCTTCGCGCTTGTCGTACAGCTTTTTGCCTTTGCAGAGCCCCAGCTCGACCTTGACGAGCGAATCCTTGAAATATACCGATAAGGGAATGAGCGTCAGCCCCTCCTGCCCGACTCTGCCGAACAGCTTCATTATCTCCTTTTTATGGAGAAGCAGCCGTTTCTCTCTGTCGGGGTCTTTATTATATATATTCCCTTTTTCATAAGGACTTATGTGTACGCCCGTCGCAAAGACCTCGCCTTTTTTGATATAGCAGTATGAGTCTTTCAGATTGACGCCGCCCTGCCTTATGCTCTTGACCTCGGTACCGAAAAGCTCGATACCGCATTCGTACTTTTCAAGCACGAAGTAATCGTGATACGCTTTTTTGTTGTTTGCGACTGTCTTTATCCCGCTTTGCTTCGCCACGGTACCGACCTCCTTTCCGCGCCGAGAGTGTTCTACATTATACACGTATTTAAACGCGTTGTCAAGCGATTTTTCGCACGATTTCCGATATTTGACGCACAAATTTTCATTTCTCTATTGAAAAACGCGTCCGCAGCGGGTATAATGAGAAAAAAACGCGAGGTAACGATATGAAATTCAAAGACATGCCTTACAGCCGCCCCGATCCCGACGCGATAAAACGGGATATCGCCGCGCTTACCGAAAGGCTCTCCGCCGCGTCGTCTTTTGAAGAAGCCGACGGGGTGTTTCTCGAATACGACGGATATTCGCGCCATATAAACACGCTGTCGAATCTCGTTTCCGTCCGTCATTCGATAGACACGCGCGACGAATTCTACGACAAAGAGACGGAGTTCTGGAACGCTTTTCTGCCGGAGCTTGCCGAATACGAGCAGAAATGGACAAAGACCATGCTCGCCTCGCCTTACCGCGCCGGTTTTGCGAAAAAATACGGCGACCTGATGTTTATAAACGCCGAGATCGCGCTCAAAACGTTCTCGCCGGAGATAATACCGGAGCTGCAGGAGGAAAACGAGCTGACCGTAAAATACGGCAAGCTGATCGCCTCGGCTCAGATACCGTTCGACGGCGGCACGTACACGATATCACAGCTCTCGCCGTTCAAGACCTCGCCCGACGACGGCGTCAGGAACAGAGCGTGGGCGGCGGACGGAGCATGGTTTGCCGAGCACGGAGCGGAGCTTGACGAAATATACGACAGGCTGACTCATCTGCGCGACAGCATGGGCAAAAAGCTCGGTTACGGCGGCTATACGAAGCTCGGTTATTACCGAATGGGCAGGAACTGCTACGGCGAAGAGGACGTGAAGAAATTCAGAGAAGCCGTGCGCAGATATCTCGTACCGGTCGCCGATTCAACGTACAGGGAACAGGCGAAGCGCCTCGGCGTGCCGTATCCGCTTTCGTTTGCCGACGCGGCTCTCTCTTTCCGCTCGGGAAACCCGAGACCGAAGGGAACGGCGGACGACGTAGTCGCCGCGGGCAAAAAATTTTACGACGAGCTGTCGCCCGAGACGTCGGGATTTTTCCGCATGATGCTCGATAACGGTCTTATGGATCTGCTCTCGACCGAGGGCAAGGAGGGCGGCGGCTACTGCACCGATTTCGGCGATTACGGCGTTCCGTTCATTTTCGCGAACTTCAACGGCACTCAGCACGACGTCGAGGTCGTGACGCACGAGGCGGGTCACGCTTTCGCCGCGTATATAAACCGCGACAGGATCCCGTATTCGTATATGTGGCCGGGCATGGAGGCGTGCGAGGTACATTCGATGTCTATGGAATTCATCGCCTGGCCGTGGTCCGAAGACTTTTTCGGCGCCGACGCCGACAAGTTCCGTTACACGCATCTTTCCGGCGCGCTGCAGTTCATCCCTTACGGAACGATGGTCGACCATTTTCAGCATATAATCTACGAAAAGCCGGATATGACGCCGGAGGAAAGACACGGAGTGTGGAAAGAACTGCTCGGCGAATATATGCCGTGGCTCCGCCTCGACGGCGTTATACCGTTCTACTCGGAAGGCAAGGGCTGGCAGAGACAGTCGCACATTTACGGCGCCCCGTTTTACTATATCGACTACTGCCTCGCGCAGACGGTATCTCTGCAGATCTGGGCGATGCTTCAAAAGGACCGCGAAAACGCGTGGAAGCACTATATGGCGTACGCAAAGCAGGGCGGCAGCAGGGTATTCACCGAACTGCTTGAAAACGCGGGGCTTAAGAGCCCGTTCGATGAATCGTGCCTCGTGACCGTCTGCGAAGCGGCGCGCAAGTGGCTCGAAGACTTCGATCTGTCAAAACTCGGCGAATAAAAACGAATCGAACGGAGATACAGGAAATGGGTGTCGGCGATATGACCGCGGCATGCTGCGGAGGATTCATCAACATACGCGCGGGGGCGATCATAATGAAGAACGGCAGGTTCCTCATGGTCGGCAACAGCGAAAACGACTATCTTTATTCCGTCGGCGGACGGCTCAAATTCGGCGAGACCGCCGAAGAGGCGGTCGTGCGCGAGGTGTTCGAAGAGACGGGCGTTAAAATGGAGGTCGACCGGCTCGGCTTCGTTAACGAGCTGTATTTCACAGGCGACTCGGCGTACAACCTCGGAAAGACGGTATACGAGATATCGTATTATTTCTATATGAAAACGCCGGACGGTTTCGAACCGGTATGCGGCAGCTTTGCCGAAGGCGACGCAAAAGAATATCTCGTCTGGGCGTCGCCGGACGATCCGGTAAAAATATACCCGGAGTTTTTCAGAACTGAGCTTCTCCGCCCCGAACGTACCGTCAGATTCTTTTCCGTCGACGACCGCGAAAAATAATACGGCGGTATCACAAAAATAAACGGCAGACCGGCTGAGGCGACCCCGCTTCGGCCGGTCTTCTTCCGTCTCGCGTTTTGTCCGCAAGATCCGCTCCGGCGGCGTTTTGCCGTCTCTCGGGCTGCCGGGAGGGCGGCGCGATCCGGCAAGCAGTTTGCCCGTTTTTTCCGTTTTTTGTCCATAATCTGCAAATATTTTTCGGATTGTTCATTCATTTATAAAATAAGAAAGCAAATTGGTGTTGACTTTTTGTCTAAAAACGTGTATAATTCAATGAGAACTGCGAGGTGTTTAAATGGAAAACAGTATTCATAAAAGGATAAAAAGGAGAATATGCTCGTATGCGCCGGGCAGCGTTTTCGTGCCGTCGGACTTTGCCGACATCACGACGCAGTCCACCGCTTCAAAATCTCTTTGCCGCCTCTGCGACGAAGGGCTTTTGCGCCGCGTCATACAGGGCGTTTTCTGGCTGCCCGACAAAGGCGCCCACCCCTCTCCCGACAAGGTCGCGCACGCCGTGGCGAGAAGCAAGGCGTGGCGTATAATGCCGTGCGGCAGAACGGCGCTGTATATCCTCGGTATTGAATCGGAAATGCCGAAAAAGTGGACGTACGTCACAAACGGTACGTACCGCAGGTATTCTTACGGAAATTATAAGATTGAATTCAACAACACCGTGAGCCGTTTCATAGACGCGCTCTCGGATAAGTCCGCGATGCTCGTTCAGGTCCTCAAAGCCTACGGAAAGAACAACGTATCCGAAGAGCTTCTGAAAAAGATCAGATCGTACTTCGAAGACGCCGAGGCGACGGTGCTCGAAGAGATTCAGGACACGACGGAATGGATCTCCGAAGCGGTGATAAAAATGTTTTCATAATCAGGAAAGGTCAATTTATGAGCAAGAGAGTATTAGACGGCGCCCTGTTTGAATCGATGGTCAAAGCCGGCGCCGCCAATCTGTACGCTTTCAGGGAGGCGGTCAACGATCTGAACGTCTTTCCCATACCCGACGGAGATACGGGCGACAATATGTATCTCACTATCGATTCCGGCGCTTCCGCGCCGTCAGACGGGCCGTCCGGCCTCGGCGAGGCGTCTTCGCGTATGGCGAAAGGGATGCTGCTCGGCGCGAGAGGCAACTCCGGCGTGATACTGTCAAGGATCTTCGCCGGGATCGCCGCGGGATTCGAGGGCGCGGCGTCCGCCGATCTGCCGGCGGTCGCTGACGCGTTTCAGAACGGCTCCAAAGAGGCTTACGGCGCCGTATCCGTGCCGGTCGAAGGCACCATTCTTACCGTATTCCGCGACGCGGTGACGTTCGCCGGCGGCAGAGTCGGCGACGGAAGCGATCTCGGCACATATTTCGAAGATCTCACCGCCGAGATGCGCCGTTCGCTCGAGCGCACGCCGGATCTGCTCGACGTACTGCGCGAGGCGGGCGTCGTCGACAGCGGCGGAGCAGGTCTCGTATATATAGCCGAGGGCATGAAAAACGCGATCGACGGCGTGGAGTTCACTTACGCCGGCAAACAGTCGACCGGCAAGGCGGCGAAACCGATCGACATAGACACTTTCAAAGAAGACACCGAGCTTCAGTTCGGTTACTGCACGGAAGTCCTCATAAGGCTGCAGAACAAAAAGACCGATATCGCGTCGTTTGACATAAACGACTTCAAGGCTAAACTCGAGGCGATAGGCGAATCGGTCGTGGCGTTCGTCGACGGATCGATAGTCAAAGTCCACATACACACGATGACGCCCGGTCAGATACTCGATTTCTGCCAGCAGTACGGCGAATTCCTCACGCTGAAGATCGAAAACATGATGCTCCAGCATAACGAGACGACTATAGAAAACAAGACCGAATTCAAACGCAAAAAGGTCCATAAGAAGATCGGCGTGATAGCCGTGGCGTCGGGCGACGGAATAAAAGAGACGTTCAGATCTCTCGGCGTCGACGAGATAATCGACGGCGGCCAGAGCATGAACCCCTCGTCGGGCGACATAATCGCCGCGGCGGAAAAGATCGACGCGGATTACATCCTCGTCTACCCGAACAACGGCAACATAATCATGGCGGCGAACCAGGCGGCGGCTCTTTACGACAAAGCCGCTCTCGAAGTCATACCCACGCACACGATAGGTGAGGGATACGCTTCCCTGTCGATGCTCGATCTTTCGGGTGCAGACATAGACAAGATCGTCGCCGACGCGGAAAGCTACGCCGAAGGCATACTCACGGGCATGGTGTCCAAAGCCGCGCGCTCGACCGAGATGAACGGCGTGAACATTATCGAGGGCGACTATATCGGCTTCGAGGGCGACACGGTTTATTCCGACTCGCCCGACAAATGCGAAGCGGCGATCGAGCTCGGGCAGAAGCTCGGCGCGGGCGACTACGACGTCATACTGATACTCGCGGGCGCCGACGCGACCGAAGAGGAAGCCGATAACGTAAAGACGTTATACGAAGAGAATTTCGGCGATTCCGAAGTGATAATGATGAAAGGCGGCCAGCCTCTTCACGATTTTATAATAATCATCGAGTAAAAACAAGGAGAAACGAAAATGTATACACTTTTCACCGATTCCGACACAGACCTTACCTTAAAAGAAGCGAGAGAGATCGGCTATAAGCTTATCAGCATGCCGTACAGCTATAACGGAAAGACGATATTTCCGTACGAAGATTACGAAGAATTCGACTCGAAGACCTATTACGATATGCTCCGCGCCGGCACGCTGCCGACGACGAGCGCGATAGGCAAAGAGAAATATATATCCTATTTCGAACCCGAATTCGCCGCGGGCAGAGACATACTCTACGTCCACTTCTCGCGCGAGATGTCTGCTACGTTCAACAATATGGACGAAGCGGTGGCGGAACTGAAAGAAAAATACCCCGAAAGAAAGTTTTACGGTCTCGATACGAAAGGCATAACGGCGCAGAGCCTCTGCATCGTATACGAGGTCGGCGATATGTATAAAGCCGGCAAGTCGATAGAGGAGATACTCGAATGGGCGAAGACCGAGGTTTACAACTTCTCGCTCTACTTCTTCTCCGAAGACCTCAAATTCTTCCACAGAAGCGGCAGAGTCAGCGGTCTCGCCGCCGCGATGGGCACGCTTATCGGCGTCCGCCCGATAATCACGATGAACGCCGAGGGCAAAATGGTCGCGATAGGCAAAGCGCGCGGCAGAAAGAAAGCGATAGAAACGCTGCTTCAGTATATCGAAGAAAAGGGCGATCATATAGAAGATCACCGCATACTCATCCCGAACACCGGCGCGCCGGAGCTCGCCGCCGAAGTCGAAGCGCTGGTGCGCGAGAGATTCGGCAGGGATCTGAACATCGTCAAGGTCACGACAAACCCGACGGCGGGCGCGCACTGCGGTCCGGACGGGCTCGGCATCTGCTTCCACTCCGTGAAAAGAGACTGATCAGATGATCGAGATAAAGGAAGCGAAAACGAAAAAGCAGCAGCGCGAATTCATTGAATTCCCGCTGCGCCTCTATAAAGACTGCCCGTATTTCGTACCGCCGCTCTACGGCGACGAAAAGAAGATATTCCGACCCGACTATATGTACTACGACCAAAGCGAAGCCGTTTACTTTCTCGCGTACAAAGACGGCGGGGTCGCCGGGCGCATTTCGGGAATACTGCAGCGCTCTTCAAACGAAAAACGCGGAGAAAAGCGCGTGCGCTTCACGCGGTTCGACTGTATCGACGACGCCGATGTCGCAAAAGCTCTCTTCTCCGCCGTCGAAGAGTGGGCGCTCTCGCGCGGGATGGACACGGTCTGCGGTCCGCTCGGATTTTCCGATCTCGAACGCGAGGGACTTCTCATCGACGGCTTCGATCAGCTCTCGACGTTTGAAGAACAGTACAATTACGAGTATTATCCCCGTCTCGTCGAAGCCTGCGGCTACGGCAAAGAGGTCGACTGGAACGAGAGCCGCATAAGCCTGCCCGACGAGCCTGACGACAGGCTCGAAAAATCGGCTGAGCTTCTTATGAAGCGGTATAATCTGCGAATCGGTCCGGCCAGGAACATAAACGATTTTTTGAAAAAATACGCCGACGCGTTTTTCAGTCTGCTCGATAAATCGTACGAGAACATTTACGGCGCCGTCCCGTTCACCGACAGTATGAAAAAATCGCTCATAACGAGCTTCAAACTGCTGATCGACCTCGATCACGTCGCGGTCGTGCTGAACGAAAAGAACGAGCCGGTACTGCTCGGGCTCTGCTTCCCTTCCATTTCGGAAGCGGTGCGCGGATCGAACGGCCGTCTTACGCCCGCCGCGATAATCCGTATCCTTCACGCGAAAAATCACCCGAAAGTGCTCGATCTCGGGCTTGTCGGCGCCGATCCGGCTTACGCGAACAAAGGTCTCGGCGCCATCGCCGCGGCGCATATAATGCGGACGCTTTGCAAAGACGGCGTGCAATACGCCGAAACGAACCTCAATCTCGAAGAAAATTATCAGATACAGAATATGTGGAAGCGGTTCAAGCGCGTGATACACAAGCGCCGCCGCTCATACGTAAAGAAACTCACGGAGAAAACGGAATGATCAGAATTGCGCTTGACTGTTACGGCGGCGACAACAGCCCCGCCGCAAACATAGAGGGAGCGTTCGAAGCTCTGAAAAATCTGCCCGACCTCGAGCTGATACTCGCAGGCGACGAAGAGCAGATAAAAAACCTTGTGGCTGAAGAGGAGGAAAAGCGCGGCGTCCGGTACGCCGACCGCATTTCCGTCATCCACGCGCCGGATATCATAAGCTGCAGCGAAAAGCCCACCGACGCGATAAGGCACAAGCCCGAATCGTCGATGATGAAATGCATAAATCTGCTCCGCACCGATCCCGACGTGGCGGGTATGGTCAGCGTCGGCTCGACCGGCGCGCTGATAGCCGCGGCGACTCTGCGCATAGGCAGGCTCGAGGGCGTGATGCGCCCGACGTTCTGCCCGATACTGCCGACTATGGACGGCGGTATCGTCGGTATCTGCGACAGCGGAGCCAACGTCGACTGCGACGCCTACCGTCTGCACCAGTTCGCGGTCATGGGCAGCGTGTATATGAAGAACGCGTTCGGGATCGAAAATCCGCGCGTGGCGCTGCTCAACGTCGGCGTCGAAGCCGAAAAGGGCGATATGATGAGAAAAGAGGCGTATCCGCTGATCGAAGGCAATAAAAACATCAACTTTGTCGGCAATATGGAGAGCCGCGATCTGCTCTCCGGCAAATACGATCTGATCGTTTGCGACGGTTTCTCCGGCAACGTGCTGGTCAAAAGCGTCGAAGGCACGGCGGTCTCGCTTCTCAAAAAACTAAAGGGCGGCATAATGTCGAAGCTGAAATACAAGATCGGCGGACTTTTCATGAAAGGTCTGTTCTCCGATATGAAGGAGATGCTCAATTATCAGAAGTACGGCGGCAGCATACTTCTCGGCTGCAGAAAGGTCGTCGTCAAAGGCCACGGCTCAAGCGACTGCGTGTCGGTCGCCAAGTGCATCGAGCAGGCGTACACCGCTCAGACGAACAATATGAACGAGCAGATAGAAAAACTGCTCTCGGAGTAGTAAAAAACCGCAGAGATGCGGTTTTTTCGCTCAGGAGTAAACTTTACTCATATTCGCGCCGCTTGTTTTTGCGATATATCGCCTTGCGGCGATGCGATATATTCACCGGCGCAAATGTGATATATCTCATTCGGAGATGCGAAGCGGGTCGTCGAGGGCGCCGACCCCTACGGCTCTCCGAATTATGTTTATTCCGACCGTTCGCTTTTTCGGGGGATACACGCCCCGGCGGCAGGCGCCGCAGTGAAATTCGTCGGCAGAGCCGACGAGTGAAATCGCTTTCGCGGCGAAATCGCCTTTGGCGGTGAAATCCGGTTCTTGCGAACCGGGTGAAATAGGAATATTTCTTTTTACGGGGGATCCCCCACCCCGAGCGGCTGACGCCGCAGTGAAATCTGCCTTATGGCAGATGAAATCGCTTTCGCGGCGAAATCGCCTTCGGCGGTGAAATCCGGTTCTTGCGAACCGGGTGATATAGGAATTCTTTACGGGGGATTCCCCCCACCACCCCCTTAATCCCCCGTACCCCCTTCCCCCCTCGATACTTTCAGGGGGGGCGGCGATCCGTTCAGGGATACGTACGAAACGTAAGGGTCGGACCATTCGGTTTTGCCGAATGGTCGCGCGCGGTAAAGGGGGGGCGCCGCGCGCGAGATCACAGGAAGAAAGCGGCAACACCCTATTCATTCATCCCGTCTGCAAGGGGTTCCCCGACGCGAACAAAGTGAGCGTTGGGGGTTCGCGTAGGGGTTCCCCGACGCGAACAACGTGAGCGGTGGGGGTTATTGCGCGGGATGAACATCATGCGCGAAGCGCTCATCATGACGCAGTCTCATCATTTGACGCGAAGCGTCATACATCATTCCTTTTATCGCCGCTTGCATCATATCGCACCCGCAGGGCATTGTGCGTTTGAAAGAACATATCGCTTTTTCGGCGATGTATTCGCAAAGCGACCGGGAAATCAGCAATTTTTTAAAAAATTTGCGATTTTTCTATTGACAAGCGCGTGATTTATATGTATAATAGGCAAGCACGGCAAAAAACATATCTGCTCCGTTCAAGGAGGTGAAAATAAATGGCAGAAGTAAGAGTAAGAGAAAACGAGTCTCTCGACAGCGCTCTGAAGAAATTCAAAAGAGCCTGCTCCAGATCCGGCATCATGACCGAGCTCCGTAAAAGAGAGTG
>JAEEJH010000136.1 GCA_016281775.1 Clostridiales bacterium
AATTGTTTGTCTTGCAAAAACTCTTTAAATTCATCGCTCATCCGTGCTCCTTGATTACCGATCCACTCACGAGTGTCTTCTTCAATCATGGATAGATGCGGTACGGTAAATTTGTAAATACCGGGTGCGTCGAAAAGTATTATATCATATTCTTCTGCATAATGTTTCATTCCTTCGAGCAGAGTAAGGATTGATTCTGTGTTCTCACCTGTTTTTATTGCGTGGTTGACTGCTTTTCGATCGCTGTAGTACAGCCTAAGATTGTATTCAAGATAATTTCCGTCGGGGATCATTACTTGAACTAAACTTCGAATGAGATCGGAATAATTTTCATTCGGCATAAGGGAGAGGTCCCAAAGCATCCCTTCGAAATGCTCGTTTAAACGTTTTTGCTTAAACCGAATGAGTTCGTCTCCTTCAAGGACGTTTTCCATAACGCTGTCGCGCGTCCTCGGAGAGCGTTCCGGCAGCATATCTGCGTATTGCCTTGCCTCGTCCTTTCTGCCGCGCCAGCCGAGAAGCTGCGTGATACCGCTAATAGCGTTGCCGCGTATATATTCGTCGGCGGTGTTTTTTATCACCGCGTCAAACAGCTTTATCGCTTTCTCCTGCTCGGCGGCGTACGTTTCGTTATCCTCGTGCTCAAATGAACGGTTAGAGACCGTCCACGCAAGATTTGAAAGCCACATCATATCGCCCGGATATTCCTTTACCGCCGTCTCACATATTTGCTGCCGTTTTACAAAGTCCTCGGTCGCAAATGTCAGATCAAATTCCTTTTTCAGTTCTTCATACCGCGCGTCGGGCTCCGTATCGTTTATACCGAGCAGCTCATCCGCGGAAACGTTAAAGATCTTTGTTAGCGGCGCTATAAGACTTAAATCGGGGCACGCCGCGCCCGTCTCCCACTTGCTCACCGCCTGATACGATATGCGCAGACGGTCGGCAAGCTGTTCCTGAGTCAGCCCGTTTTTCTTTCTCAGTTCCTTGATTTTTTCCCCTATATTCATATATTTCCTCCGAAAATTCAAAAGCGCTTTTGTGATCATATTATACCATAGCTTTAAGAAAAATCAATAACTTGTTTTTCTTGTATAACTCAACCGGCGGTTGAAAGAAGTTGAGATTTTTCAATATTAATTATTAATAGGGGCAGCTCGCGGACTTAGGGGGCGGGGACGCCCAAACGCCGCTTCGGGCGGCGTATTACTTGAACCTGATCTCCTCTGCCGGTAGGGATCCGACAGCTCTTTGCTTTTTTATCGCGCCCCCGATCTGTGATCGGGTAACGGGGGGGAGGCGGGGTTTGGGGTGGTTTGAGGGGGGCGGGGACACCCCAAACGCCGCATTGCGGCACCGATTCTATTTGATCCTGATCGCCCCGCTGTCGAGGTCGGCTTCGACGACGGTACCGTCCGAAAAAGTCGTTTTTTGACGGCGGAAATCACCGTCTATGAATTCGTGTTTGACGAGCTCTTCGTGAGCGAGGCGTTTTGCCATGCCGCAGGCGAACTTTACGTGTTCTATATCCGTTTCATCTGCGTCAATAGGGCAGTAGACCGGGCAGCCGTAGAGCATCGCGTAGACGTACGCCGAATCGGCTTTCGGTATGCCCCAGCCGCCGCGGCGGTCGGGCAGACCGATCCACGGTACGACTATGCAGTCGTGATATACGAGCTCGAGCAGCGGTATCGGCACGCCCTCGGTATACGAATCTTCTGCGCCGAGTTCTTTCGTGTAAAACGGCGCGTGATGGCACAGTACCTGTGACGGAAGGATGCAGTCAAGCACCTCTTCGGACGACGGGATTATACCGCGTTCGGTCAGGATATCGAGGCATCTTCTGCGATTGTACGCGCAGCGTTCTCTCGTCGTTCTGTGGAGCGGATTATGGCACTCGTCGAGCTCGACGACCGAAAAGACGTCGAGATACGAAGCGTCGATACGTATGCCGAGTTTTTCGAATTTGTCGTAGTTGCGGTTCACGTAGCCGGGCGCAAGCTCGGAACACAGAAAAGTATGCGCGCCGCCGTTCCAGACCGTGTGGAACGGTCTGCTCCCGTCCTTATAGATCACGCCTTCGTCGAGGTCAAAATCGGGGTTGTCGTAATAGTAATCGCGGTACTGATCGTGTATACCGAAGATATAGCCGATCTTTTTACAGGTATCGGAAAGATACTTCATACCCTCGGCGCCGCCGGCGGCTTCGTGCGGCGGGAACGGCGACGGGTGGAGGTTGTCGTAACCGTGCAGTCCCCAGCCGTCAAAGTGCGTGTAAGCGTGATCGAGCCCGAGTTTTTTGAGTCTGCGGAGCTGTTTCGCCCTCTCGTAAAACGACACGTGATGATCGTTATTCTCCGGGTGGTCTTTATCGTAGAACATCGACTCTTTCGCTATATGTACGGCGATATGGGTATGAATGACCGGCAGACCGATCAGCTTTTTCACATTCGGGTTTCTCTGCTCTTTTTCCTTTAACGTGACGAGCTCGCCGCGTTCTATCTTATAAGCTCTGTAATTTTTCGCTATCGTGTTGTGATCGCACGGCGAGTCGAATTTATATATCATACGGCGCGGATACGAAAAGCCGCACAGCGACGTTCTCCACACCGGCGCTATATTGTTTTTCTGCGGTTCGTACGACGCGTCGTACGGCGTGTCGAATATCGCGGTATAACCCGAGCCGCCGCGCACCTGACCGTAAAACGGCATATACGCGTCGCGCTCGAATACGTTGCCGTTAGCGACGTCGATGGGTCTGCCGACCGGGATCAGAAGTCCCTGCATCCTCGGCAGTACGGTATAGCCCTCTCCCTTTTTCGCCGTAAATTCAAACGGCGCGGGATAAAACACTTTGTCTATCAGATCCGGTCTGTCGCCGGTCAAATCGAGCGAAAACGATACTTCTCCGCTCCTTTCATTCACCCGGATCACCGATACGGCGGTAAGGTTCGGATCGGTAAAGCCGCGGTACGTAACGGCGAGCGCCTTGCCCGTACCCGAGCCGAGCTGTTTGCATTCGGTCGGGATCGGGAACGGTTCGGTCGAACCGTCGCAGAATCTTACCGACGGGATCTTCTTCATCGACCATTTCACGCCGTCGGGAAGCGTCACGGTATAAGAGAATTTTTCGGGCTTTGCGGTAAGCGTCACACCGCCGCATGATAAAACGTAAGTTTTCATATTATCGCCTTTCTTTATTTGATGACCGTGCCGAGATCGGGCATATCGGATTCGGTCTTATACGAATATAACTTATTTTTCTCTATCGTCAAACCTGTTTTGACGGCGCCTACGGGTCCGGATCTGTTGATCTTTACTTTCGCTTTGCCCGCCGTCGCTTCTCTGTAGTAAAACACGTTGTCCGATACCGTGAAATTTTCGTTTTCGCGGTTGAAGACGAGCACGTCGTATCTGTAATTACCGTTATAGACGTTTTTCATATTGTTATAGAAGATACAGTTTATGATCTTACAGTCCGTGTTCGGAGTACGGACTTCGGTTTTTGAAACCTGATCGTACACGGCGGTATCCATTACGAGAACGCCCTGACCCTCGTTATTGTCGATAATACAGTGATCGAGAGTTATATTGTGATCGTCACGCTCAAAATCGAAACCGCATCCGTCGGGCTGACCGTTGTTTTTGCAGCCGCTGAAACGGCTGTTTTTTATATACAGATCGCAGCACGAAGAAAAAAGCGCGAGCGTCGTGCCGAACGACATCGTATAAGTTTCCATACCGCCGTCACAGATAATATTCTCAAAAAGGCCGTATCTGCTGTCTTCGGTACCGTCGTAGCCGAACGAGCAGGCGTCGAAATTGAACATCGTCATCGTGTTCTTTGAATACAGGTCCTTTACCGACCAGTTTTTTGTGTATTCCCGGAACTGGTTTTCGCCCATGCCGTAGTGATAACTGTAACAGTTCGCGCCGACGCCGATAACGCACGAATCAAAAGTACAGTTTCCGATCTCGATATCCGATACGACAGTGGAAGGAGCGCAGACGCCGTTTATCTTCACCGCGGCAAGCGGCAGTTTCGGTCTGCCGCCGATATTTATCGCGGTCGGCCAGATATATTCGTACGCTCCGCCGCCGTTGTCGAGCCCTGCCTTTTCTGCGGCAAGAAAGCCGACATCGGTAAGCGCTTCTTCCATAAGCTCAGGGCAGTTTATGTTTACGAAACTGCAGTCGGTGACTCTTATGCCGCGGTTATCGGTGCTTTGATCGAACCTGAAATAGATGCCGAGGCAGGTATTTTCGATCTGAAGGCCATCGATCCAGATATAACCGAGCCCGTCTCTGCGATCGTCGCAGAGCACGGCTATATCGTCTCTGCTCCCGGTGAGCGATATGAGCGGCGCGGGTTTTTCGGGATCGCCGTACGCGCCGACGAATATCCACGCGTTCTCTTCTCCTTTTCCCTTTATGACGAGCCGCTCGCCAAATACGTCGCCGCGCCGCAAAAGCACGCGGTCGGCGGGAGAAAGCGTTATATCAGAGAGTTTTGACAGGCTCTTCCAAGGGCTGTCTTCGCTGTCGCCTATATTTTCGTCCGAGCCGTCGGACGAAAAATAGAACCGCCGCCCGTCTTCGCTCAAATCGTATTTTTCGGTTATTTGTTCTGCAGCAGTTTCGGTCGTCACCGTATTCGTCTCCGTTTCTTTTTCAGTCGCGGCGGTCGGCCCGGTCGCCGTATCGTTCTGCACAAAGTCCGCGCACGAAAACAAGGCCGCCGCAAAGATAAATACGGCAAGGACCGACGATACCGCCTTAACCGCCGTTTTCATACGTCACCGTTAAATTTCTCATAACGACCGCCTTGCCGCGCCACGAATACGCGCGGCGGGAAAACTCTTCTTCGCTCATATTGTCGATCAGTTCTTTCGTCAGATACGGCGTTCTGTTTTCGTAAAAGAACGGTATCGGCGTCGTCTCGGCTTTCTGCGAGAACGGACAGACGTCTGCGCAGATATCGCAGCCCCAGACCGAGCCGTACTCTTTTGTATACGCGATCTCGTCGTCTGTCAGCGCGCCTTTTTTCTGCGTGACCGCCGACAGACACTCCCTGCCGTTTTTTGCAGGGCAGGCGGCTTTGCATCTGCCGCAATGTATACAGTATGCCGTTCTGTCGGGCTGATATTCAAATTCAACGTCGGTATATACCGCGCCGATAAATACGTATGAACCGTATTTTTCGTTTATTATCATACCGTTGTCGCCGCGCACGCCGAGCCCGGCGTATACCGCCGCCGAAACCTCGTCAGCCGGCGAAGAATCCGCCATGCCGATAAACGAACCGCCGTATTTTTCACAGAGCTCCGGGCAGAGTTTTTCAAAAAGCGAGCGCATGAATACGTGATAATCTTCCGATACTGCGTACTTCGATATATTTCTCTCCCCGTCCCCCGTATAATAAGGCGCGAGAAAGACTATCGCGGAGCGCGGCTCGAGTCTCGATCTGAGAAAACCCGCTTTTCTTTCGTTTATGATCTTACACGCCGAAAAAGGTATCGCGGCGGAATACTCTATTCCGTATGACAAAAGATCGCTGTTATCGTATCTTATCATGCGGTGACTGTCTTCGCCGCGTCGTGCAGGTTCAGCAGAGCCACGGCGTCCTCTCTCATTTTATATTTCAGTATCTTGCCGGCGGCGTTCATCGGGAAAGATTTTACGAAAACGACGTAACGCGGCGTTTTGTGCTTAGCCATGTGCTCCCGCACGTAGTCTTTTATCTCGTCTTCGGTGCACTGCACGTTCTCTTTTAAGATAACGCACGCCATTATCTCCTCGCCGTACGCCTTGTCGGGTACGCCGATGACCTGAACGTCTTCCACTTTCGGATGAGTATAAATGAAGTCTTCTATCTCTTTCGGGTAGATGTTCTCGCCGCCTCTGATTATCATGTCTTTGAGTCTGCCGGTGACTTTGAAATTGCCGTCCGGCAGTTTGCGGAGCATATCGCCGGAATGAAGCCAGCCGTCCGCGTCTATGACCGCCGCGGTCGCCTCGGGCATTTTGTAGTAGCCTTTCATAATGTTGTAACCGCGGGCGCAGAACTCGCCGTCCTGTCCGTCGGGGACTTCTTTGCCCGTTTCGGGATCGACTATCTTACACTCGACGCCGAATATCGGACCGCCGACCGTATTGACGCGCGTTTGCAGCGAATCGGTCGTTTTCGACATGGTGGTCGCGGGCGACGCTTCGGTCTGACCGTACGTTATACATATTTCGGGCATATGCATCTCGTTCACGACCTGCTCCATGACTTTGATCGGGCAGGGGCTGCCCGCCATGATGCCCGTGCGCATATAGCTGAAATCGGTGTTTTTGAAATCGGGGTGATTCAGCATCGCGATGAACATCGTCGGCACGCCGTGGAAGCACGTTATTTTTTCTTTATTTATGCAGTAAAGCGATTTTGACGGCGAGAACGCCGGTATCGGCGACATAGTAACGCCGTGCGTGACCGACGCCGTCATTGCGAGCACCATACCGAAGCAATGGAACATCGGCACCTGTATCATCATTCTGTCGGCGGTCGAGAGATCCATACAGTCGCCAATCGCTTTGCCGTTGTTTATTACGTTGTAATGCGTTAGCATCACGCCTTTCGGGAATCCCGTCGTGCCGGACGTATACTGCATATTGCAGACGTCGTTTTTGCTTATCATCGCGGCGCGGCGCCATACCTCCGTCACGGGTATGCGTTCGCCGCAGGCGACGGCCTCGTCCCAGGTAAGACACCCGGGCTGATCCGATTCAACGGTTATGATATTGCGTAAAAACGGCAGTTTTCTTATTCTGAGCGGTTCGCCCTTCTTTGCCGTTTTCAGTTCCGGGCAGAGATCGTTGACGATCTTTATATAATCGGAGTCTTTGTATCCGTCGACCATTATAAGCGTATGCGTGTCGGACTGGCGGAGCAAATATTCGAGCTCGTGTATCTTATACGCCGTGTTTACGGTGACGAGCACCGCGCCGATCTTGACGGTCGCCCAGAAAGATATATACCACGCCGGAACGTTCGTCGCCCAGACGGCGACGTGGTCGCCCTGCTTGACGCCGAGAGCGATGAGCGAACGGGCGAA
The DNA here is from genome assembly GCA_016281775.1 of Clostridiales bacterium. Classification (GTDB taxonomy): domain Bacteria; phylum Bacillota; class Clostridia; order Oscillospirales; family CAG-272; genus UBA1248. The sequence goes on from JAEEJH010000136.1 coordinate 7,098, forward strand.
ATTATCGACGTCGTCGCGGAATTCGGGGTAAGTTCGCGTATAGTCGCAGGTCGTGTAGCGGAAAGCGTACTGATCGGGGAACTCGTCGCAGATGCGGTCGAGCACCTGCGGGAAGGTGAGATCGATCAGCCTCTCCTTAGGCCAGACGTATTTGCCCGTACCGCGTAAGTCCGTCTGCAGTTTGCCTGTCATATCGAGGTCGCCTATATATTCGCTCATGAAATTAACAAAGTGCGGGAAGACGATACCGGACGACTCGAGATCGGGCATATACGTTTTGAGCCATTCGAGAGTTATGAAGCCCTCGTAGTTTATGGAACGGAGAGCGGCGATAAAGTCGGCTATCGGCAGATCGCCTTCGCCGAGCAGACGGTATTCGACCCTGCCGTTGTTCATGACGGAGTCTTTTATATGCGTGTATTTGATGTACGCGCCGAGGTTCTCGATCGTCTGCTGAGGCGTTTCGTTACCGTATCTGTACGGGTGATGAAAATCCCATAACGCTCCGACGCTGTCTGATCCTACGGAAAACAGGACGTTTGAAAGCCGTTTCGTATCGGTATAGACGCCGTTTGTCTCGACTAAGAGCGTCACGTTTGCCGCTTCGGCTTCGGGCGCGAGGCGTTTGAGCGATTCGATGACGACGCCGTCGTCGAAATCGGTCGTCGGCTCTGCCGTAAGGTCGCCTAAAATGCGGATGAACGGAGTGCCGAGTTTTTCGGCGAGTTTTATATACGTGCGTATTTCGGATAACGTCTGCTCCGTTTTATCGGCGAAGCGGAGCGCACAGCCGGTCGAAAGACACGGCACCGAAATGTGCATCTTTTTGAGTTTCTCTTTCGTTTTTTCGATGTTTTCATCTGAAAACGGTTCGGCGTATGCGGAAAAGATGCCGTCGCCTATGCCGCGCAGCTCGATTCCGGCAAAGCCTAAGTCCTTCGCCATCGCCGTTATTTCCTGCCAGCTGTAGCCGGGCGTGCCCAGCGTTGAAAATGAAAGCTTCATAAAACCTCCTGTGAATATAAAAAGCGCTTCCGTCTCATCTCAGAGACGAAAGCGCAGCTTCCGCGGTACCACTCTGATTGATGCAAATGCATCCGCTCTGCGAGTACGTTAATACTCCGCCCTGTGATAACGGTGGGCTGCCGGTCAGGCTTACTCTGTTCAGCCGACGGCTCCGGGGTGAGAAGTTTCATTCAAATTACGCCTTTCACCGGCCGGCGCTTCTCTGTGCTTTGAATAACGAAACGGGCTTCCCCTTCATCGCTTTTTCGCATTATAACATATAGTTACGCGTTTGTCAAGTCTTATATTCTTTATTGCGCGGTCTTTTTCTTTTTCGACGCCGCGATGATTATGACGACGACCGCCGCCGCGACGGCGACCGATCCGGCGATTATGCCTATGATAAGACCGGCGTTGGATTTTTCGCTTCCCTGTTTGCCGCCGTCTTTCGTCACGGCTTCTTTCGTATCTGCGGGTGCTTTTGTATCTGCCGCCGGTTCGGTGTCTTTTGCCTCCGTCACGCCGGGAACTTCGGTAACGGCAGGCTCCGAAGTCTCAGTACCGGCTTCGTTCGGATGATCCTTATCGTACATCGCCTTATATCCGGGCTGAGTCCTGTCGGCATAATAATACGCGTCCTTTTCGGAGGCGAAAACACCGATCCACATCACGTCGGCGGTCTCGCCCTCAAGCGAACCGTCGTTTGCAAAATGGAATCTGAAGGCGTTGATCCATCCGTTCCACGTCTCTTCGTCGGTAAGATCAAGTATGAGCAGCTGCCAGCCGTCCGGAACGTCGGCAAGATAATAGCCCTCCGTCCACATAAACGTCACGTACGAATTGCCCGAAGCCGTATAAACGTCGCCGGCGCAGTACCATAATGAACCGTGGCTCGAACTTATCATGTCGAGGTCTTTGTAAAGCACCGCGAATATTGGGAACTGCTGTGCGTCGTACAGATATTTTTTGAACTGCGGATTCATCGTCGGCGAGTCGGCGCCGAACGTTATGTGCATCGTGCCGTCGTCGCCTATCTCGGCGGTCATAGAACTGCCGGGAGATCCGTCTTTGACGCTTTCATAAGTGTAGATATAGCAGGGCTCGCCGGGTATGATCTCGCCCTCGACTCTCGGAGTGATGCTCGTAGGAACGTACGGTTCGATTACTTCGTCGCCTGACGGTTTTTCGCCGTTGAATTCGGTTATCGTGAGCTGATACTGTTTCGGCACGCCCTGATGAGCGGTGACGCCTATGTAGGCCTCGTCGTTTTCCATAAAGTCAACGAAACCCGAAGCCTTCATATCGACGCCGTTGACGTATACGTTATATTTGCCGCCCTCTTTTTTGATCTCAAGAACGAACGCTTCCTGACTGTAACAGTCGAAATTCTGCAGAGTGTAATTGTCGCGGCAGAGATCCATCGCTTTGTAGTCGTTGCACATCCATGATTCGATCGTGCAGCCTGTATGCGTAGGACGGAGCAGGCAGAACCAGCCTCTGCCGTGTTTATGGCTCGACTGTTCGAGGTTCCGGCTGTTCCAGATCGAAAACGAGATCCACTTATCGGCGCCGGAATCGTCGTATTTGTTGACGACGAGAGTCATCGTCAGACCGTCTTTGTAACTGACTTTTTCTTTGGTCTGAACCGTACCGTAAGCGGTGACGTTCATCGCGGCGAGCTGATCGTCGGTCGCGGTGTAGAACTCAAGCCCCGCCTCGGTATATTTAAGACCGGGCACCTTCGGATAATCTTCTTCACTGCCGTACTCGCTCTCGTCTTTATAATCGCCGGGTCTGGCGTAGACCATCCATTCGTTGTCTTTCGCCTGCGCCGTGAATACGAAAACGGATAACGTCATGGCAAGCGCCATTACCAGCGCGAATATTTTTTTCATAGCTGCCTCCCGTTGTATTTCTTACTTTGATTTTATTATATACCGCCCGTTTTGTCAATACGTTTTTTGAAAAATTTTCCGGTACGGGTAATCCGTACCGGGATCGTATCTCATATAACGAACACGTTTATATACTCGTCTTCAAGCACGGGAACGGCTTTTACCGCGTCTTCGCACGGCTTCTCGTCAGATAAGATCCGCAGCGTAACGTCGCCCTCTTCGCCGAAAATGTTCGTCACTTTGTAATTCTGCTGATAGTATGCAACTTCGGAAGACTGACACTTTACCGTCCATACCTTGCCGTCGGCCTTTTTGGCAAGCTCCGAGGGAGAACCGACGTCGGCGACGACGCCTTTTTTCAAAAATATCGCGGTTTTGGCGATATACTCGACGTCAGATACGACGTGTGTGGCGATAAGCACTATTCTGTCAAGCGAGATCCGTGATATATAATTCCTTACCGATATTCTCTGCTTCGGGTCGAGACCGGCGGTCGGTTCGTCGAGAATGAGTATCTTAGGGTCGCCGAGCACCGCCTGAGCGAGCGCGAGACGCTGTTTCATACCGCCGGAAAAGGTCGAGGTGCGTTTTCTTCTGACGTCGTCGAGCTCGACCTCCCGAAGTACTTCGTCTATCTGATCTTTCGGGTCTTTTATACTTTTGAGCGCGGCGATATAGTACAGATATTCTTCAGCCGTGAACTGCGGGTATAGCCCGGGATACTGCGGCATATAACCGAGCAGAGACAGATATTCCGTACCCATTTTGAATATATCCTTGCCGTCGTACGTTATTTTGCCGGAATCCGGTTTGAGATTTTCCGTCAGTATGTTCATAAGCGTCGATTTACCCGATCCGTTCGGCCCGAGCAGCGCGTATATGCCGGGCGTCAGAGTCAATGAAAAATCGGATAACGCCTTGTTTTGCTTATAGCTTTTGCTTACTTTTTCGATTTTAAGTTCCATTTCTTCTCCCTCCGGAACGTTTTTTGATATAAGGAATAAATATAATCAACGGTATAATGATGCAGATAACGGCCGACACCGCGAAAGCTGCGGGCGTCTTATAAAGCTGCATGAATCCGCTGCTGTCAAGCAGAAGCGACGGTTCTGCGCAGCGCGCCGCGGCGTTACCGATGTTTTTGAGCAAAAACGTCGGTACGAGATATATCCACGCCGTCGCCGCCATCGCCGTAATATGGTTCTTGATAAGCGACGAGATACCGCAGCAGAACAAACAAAGCAGTACGACGCCGATAAATCTGAGAATAAACATCAGCGCGACGTATAATCCGAGCGTCATGCCGCCCGTGGACTCAAAGCCCGGTACGGCGTACGTGTTCGCGCCCGGCAGTGTCATTCCGAATTTGAATAATACCGGCAAGAACGTTATGAGTGTAAACGAGGCGTATAACGCGCCGGATACCGTCATCAACGCGGCGAATTTGATCCCCGGCAGTTTACCGCGCCCGTTTTTCGTAGTAGTCACAACGCTTTCCGTGTTGTTCACGCGGTCGTACGTTGCAAGATACGTGCAGAGGAACACGGCTGACAGGATAAGAAAGACATCCGCGCCGGACGAAAAGAACCTTTTATATCCGCCTTCAAACAGTATAGGCGCGTCTTTGCCCTGTGCGTGAAGTTCACAGAGTCTTTCATATTTTTCGCGGAAAAGATTGAAGCCTTCATAATTCGCTATGTAATAGTCCGCCGCCCGGGTCGGATCGTCGATACCTTCGACCGATCTGCCGAAACGCATTGCGGCATAAGCCTCAAAACCGTCGTTTATCTTCTTCGCCTCAGCGTTATATTCGTCTTCTATCTCATAACAGTATCTGCCCTGCCAGCGTTCGCAGTATTTTTTGTAAACCTGTTCCGGGTACGGAAAAACTCTGACCGAAATAACGGATACGACCGCGCCGACAATAAGCATGACGGCTATAACGGCGACGCACAGCCTGCTTTTTATTATCTTTCCGAATTCATAAGCGAAAAGCCCGCGCGGCTTCGCCTGTCTGATCCTGCGTTTGCTCTTGAAGTTCAGCTTCGGCAGCCTTATCGTGACGGACGCGCGATTAAGATGAAGAATAAAGAACGCGGCGCCGAAAAACACGGTAAGCAAAAGCGGCAGCACGATATTTACAACGTAAGCGGGAATCGCCAAACCGAACACGTCTATACACCGCAGCTCGCCGAAAATATTACCCGGTCTTATCGCGGCGAAAAGATTGCAGTTGCGGAAAAAAGCGTTTTTGTTTATGTATGATCTGTTGTTTAACATATACGAGCCGTACATGAACAGAGCCGACACCGCGGCGGATAACGCACCGCTGTTGAACAGATACGACGCGCCGCCCGCGAAAAACGCAAGCGCGATACAGACCGGTATCTTATAAAACGCGGATACGAATACCGCTGATAGCACGCTTATCTCGTTCGGCGCGTATATGAAAGCTTTCAGATCCTGCAGTCTCGCTCCGCCGCCTGTGAAATCTACGAACCCGCCGCGTACGAAAACGCCTGCGAAAGAAGATACGCAGAACAGCAAAACGAGCACGACCGTGGTTATCGCACACGCGGTCAGTTTGACCGCCGCGTATCCGCGCCGCCCGTGTTTATACGCGTACAGCGTCTGCATCTCGCCCGTTTCCTTCTCGCGCCGGAACACGAACGCTGCGCAGAACGCACAGCAGGATAAAAGGAACAGATCTACGTAGATATACGACAGATACTGACCGTACCCCGTGACCGCCTCCGGCTCTTTATCCGTCACAAGCGCGGAGTATTTGTCCGCTATCATTTTGTAATACCGCGCGGTGAAACCGTCCTTGCCCTCCTCCGCGCCGTATCTGCTCTGTGCGTCTTTTATGACGAGCGATATTCCGACGGAGTAGTTATACGTCTGCTCGTCGCTGCTTACATCACAGAGCCGGTATGCGGTGATCATATTCACCGTTATAAGCACAGCGGATATGATTATTATAAACTTATTTCTTAACAGCTTTAAAAGTTCGAATTTCAGGTTTTTAAAAAACATATGCATCACTTGTACGCGACGACAAACTCGCCCGTATTCACGTTTGCTATTATCAGTTTATCCTCAAACATTTCGTCCCCCTCATAACGCGCCGCAAGCAGTGCGAAATAATCTCCGCAAATAAGCGGATGATTCATATCCGACGTATTTCCGGTTATAAACTCGTCCGTATGATAAAGCAGGTGCGCGTCGGAACCGTCCGGGTTTGCGACGTAAACGTTTCCGCCGGTAGGGTCTTTTGTTACGTATCCGCTTTCATCAACGTGAGCGGCTCTCTGCTCATCCCGCGGCTCGGTTATGAAATACACGATCTTATTCTCATAGTAGAAGCAAGGACCTATGTCTTTTAAAATGCACGTTCTTTCGCTCTCGCCCGCAAAAGTGACGTAAAGCGAATACAGCCTGCGCCCGTCTTCGGCAAACTCATATTCCATTTCGTAATAATTTCCGTATCTGTAACCGAAATCATACTCTTTATAATCGTCTCCGTGCAGATCTGTGCTGTAATAATCCTGTTTGCCCGGCAAATGCCATATAATTCGGTCGTCCCTGATCATATAAATAATATTATCCGAAGGTACGTAAGCGTCGTTTAATTTTTCCGTGGTTCCTGTTTTTGTATCATACCAAAAATAATAACCCTTGATACCGCGTACAATATTCTCCGCAACGCGTATTAAAAGCCTGTATTCGTATGCATAAACGCTTGTCATGGACGATTCTTCACAGGTAAAAACCGATTTGGTTTTCGCTGTGTCAGTATCAAACGAATATAAAACGCTGCTGCCCGTTTCATCATGTTTTAAATAGTAAACCGTGTTTCCGACCGGCGAAAACGTCTCCGACTTGACCCCGTAGAACTGACATTTGCCGCTCATGTGATCGCAGAAAGGATCGGGACAGAGATATGACGTTTTACCGTCGTGTACGCTGCATTTTATCGGGAGCGCGTCAGAATTCATACTGAATATGTAATCCCCCTCAACGATGCCGTACTTATACGGCTTATAGTCGGTCGGAGTGTTCGTTTCCGAATTCGTTTCAGTCTGCCCCTGAACGTTACTGCACGAAAACAGCGTAATAATGATTATCAGCGACAAAAAAGCAGATACCGTTTTCTTCATCCTGCGGACCTCCCGAGTTATTCTTTGTATAAATTATACAAAAACTATTTTATCGCATCTTTATTATTTTGTAATATATTTCTTAACAGACGCGCTGTCTGTTAGCGTTTGTTTCCGGTGGTAAAAACGCATTGAATGAGAATGAGTATCACTTGTAATCCGTGATAACGAATTCCCCCGTATTTATATTCGCTATAATCAAATCATCCGATACCGTTTCGTCATTTTTGAATTTGGCTGTAAATATGCCGATATAATCGCCGCAGACGAGCGGATGGCGCTGATCGTCGGTCGTGCCGTACAGATACTCGTCGGTGTGAAACAGCAGATGAGCGTCCGATCCGTCGGGATTCATAACGTAAACGTTACCGCCGAATTCATCCCTTGCGACCCTGCCGTCTCTGATATAATACACATAACGCATCTCATACGGATTGGATTGGTTGCTTTTTTGTAAGAGGGTAACGCGGCAACCGTATGCATTACCTCTTTGTGCGAAACTTTCTTGTTTTACCGACTGAAAAAGAGTTCACACTTGTCTTTTTCAGCGGTATTTTCCTTTTTGAAGCGGAGCCTTTTGCTCCTGTTTCTTTATACATTAACAATTTTATTATATATGTTTTTTATATATTGTCGAGCGTTTTGGCGTCGATGCAAAGCGCGGTCTCGCTGTCGTTCTGTACGAATTCGAGCAGAAACGGGACGTCGCCGGCGGTCGCCGCGTACTCGCTCCATCTGCCGGCGTGTGCGGAGAGCGGCAGACGGATATCGCCCTTATCCCACGCGAAGACGTGGCAGGCGCAGAGATACGGTTTCGTTTTCTGCAGTATCAGCAGGTTTTCTTTATGGCTTATATCGGGGTTCGGCTGAAAGTGGAGCAAACATCCGCACTCCTCAGAAAGTCTCAGGGCGTTATCAACGTTTTCGGTCATAGTCTTTCTGTGGCATTCGAGGCTGACGGCGACGCCGTACCGCTTCGCCTCGGCAACAGCTTTTTTGATATTGTCAGCGGCTGACTGATCGTATTCTCTGCTCCTGCCCGCCCAGATGCGTATATACTCCGCGCCGAGCGTTTTTGCGCTCTCAAGCGCCGGCAGAAACGCCGAAAAACCGTCGGCGGCGTTATAATAGCTGCCGTAGCCGACGGGTATCAGACCGTTATCGGCGCAGAGCTTTGCCGCTATTTCGGCGGCTTCAGTATCTCCCGCGGGCACGTGGATATCGCCGCCCCATTCGATATATTTAAGATCGGCGTTATTGCAGATCTTTACGATTCGTTCCGCGCTGAATTTGCGGAAGGTGATCGAAACGAGCCCTTTTTTCACGCCATCACCTCCAGCATTTTCCTCGTGACCTCGTATCTCGGTTCTTCGCTGTTCAATATACGTTCGAACTCCGCGCACATATATTCGCCCATACGCGCGACCTCGTCGCCGAGACTGCCGGCGATATGCGGAGAAATTACCGCATTTTTGAGCGTACGGAGCGGATGATCGGCCGGCAACGGTTCGGGATCGGTGACGTCGAGCAGTGCGGTGCGCATCGGCTCTTCTTTGAGCGCTTCGTAAAGCGCGTTATGATCGACCTGCGCGCCTCTGCCCGTGTTTATGAAATACGCGTCGGGCTTCATACTTTTTATCAGCTTTGCGTCGAGCATGCCGCGGGTCTGAGCGTTATTTGCAAGATGATTGGAGATTATATCGCACTGCGAAAAGATAAAACCGAGGTCGGCGCGTTTGACGCCGAGTTTCTCAAATTCTTCATCGGGCAGGAATTTATCGTAAGCGTATACGTCGAGTTTATACCGCGAAAGCATACGGCATACGAGTTTGCCGATGACGCCGAGACCGATGATACCTACTTTATTGCCGTAGTTGCCTCTTACCTCGCCCTTTGCGCCGGTGATCACGTCGAAATAACGCTTGCCGCAGAGCAGTATCTGAGATACGGTGAATTCCGCGACCGGCACGCCGTTCGCCTGCCACG
>JAEEJH010000137.1 GCA_016281775.1 Clostridiales bacterium
TATGCCAACTTATCTGTGGCGTTTCCTTTTTCATGCATTGTTACTGTTATCTCGGACGGCGTTCCGGTAGTTCTGTCATAATTGCCCGTATTGATTACCGTCCCGCCTTTTATATCTTTTATTTCGCCGAACGAGAAATGGAATGCTTTTGCCGTAACATCAATGCCGCATAACGAAAACGGCTGCGCATATACGCTTATATTCAAAGCTTCATATATCAGTTCATTCGGACAATCCAGTATTATGAAAAAATCTCCGTTTTCGTCGGTCAGTGCCGCGTTAAAATATGTCCTCACCCCGCCTTGCACGCGACCGGATACAATTGCGTATAATCCGGCGTCAGATAAACCGGTAAGTTCACCTCCGTAAGAGATATTCCCCCCGATAAATATTGAGTTTTCGCCCGGAATCCCGGCTTGAAGCAAGTTTTGATCTGCCGCTTTTGCTTCCTTAAGCACGCGCAAAGTGTTGCATACGGGATTGAAATAATAGTCTTCGTTATATGGATCAAGCATAAATAACGGTTCACCTGTATGTTTATCGACATCATCAAAATATGAAGCGACATCTGCATAAAGGGACGGTAAAAATGTATTAATCGCTTCTTCCGTATTTCCGGATTCATTATCACAATTTGCATTGTTTGATATAAAACCGAAATTGGAAATAAAATCATATCCCTTTATTCTCGCAGCGAAGAATAACTGTTTGTGCCATTCGTGTATGCTTTCACTTGACACTCCGTCAGAAACGTCTTGATCAACATTGATTTTAAAATAACCTGTCAACGAATCGGATTTATATTTGAAAGTTATCAGAGCCTTTGGTGTAATGACGTTGTCGCTATTGTCAATTGCAAACGAATTTTCAGATATCAATTCTATGTTATCATCAGTCTCAATGCTTATATATAGATTTTTGCATTGATTTACATCGCCGATGAATACAACTTCAAATGTAACCGTTTCCTCTGCCTTGACACCGATCCGATACGGAAACGCAGGAGAATTCAGTTTTGTCGGCACGAGTATGATATCTTTATCATGTTTGAAATATTCGTATGATAAATATGCTCTGCAGCGTCCGTCGCCTGGTTTCCCGTCGGAATAGCTGTCATTATCAGGTATTACCGAAATATCGATATTCCGTTCGGTCTCGGGTCCGGTTTGTGCAAATGTATCAAAGACTGTCTGCGGCGACGTTCCGGCTTCCGTCGTGTCGATCGGTTCACCCGCTCTGTTGGCGATAAGCGCCGTGCCGACCGTAACGACCGCTATCAGTATCACCGCCGCGGCGATCGCGGCTATGACCGAGAGGCGCCTCCGTCTTATTTTTATTTTTTCATCGTATTCTTTTTTTCTTTCATTCAGGCTTTGCATCATCATTTCAGTCGTCTTCATAAACGAACCCTCTTTCTTCAAGCATTTTTCTGAGTTTGTTTTTTATGCGGAACAGCTTGACCGATGCGGCGTTTTCCGTTCTGCCGGTAAGCGCCGCGGCTTCTTTTACGCTCAGCCCGTCGAAATAGGTAAGCCATATAAGCTCGCGCTCGTCAGGCGGCAAGAGATCGAGACAGACGTAAAGCTCCTTATGCCGTTCGTTCTTTATGTATTCTTCTTCGATACTTTGCCCGTCCGATGTCCGCTCCGCTTCTTCTTCGGGGCTGAATTTTACTTTTTTGTCCCGCTTTATACGGTTGAACGCCAAGCGCTTGCCGATACCGTAAAGCCACGTTTTAAAAGACGTGCTCCCGTCGTAACGCGGGCGTTTTACCATAAGACGGAAAAACGTGTCTTCACAAAGATCTTCCGCCGCGTATATATCGTGTACGTAACCGTTTAAGAACAGTATCAGTCCGTCTTTATACGAGCCGACTATTTTTTCAAGCCCCGACCCGTCGCCGGAAAGATACGCCGCGTAGTATTCCGCTCCTTTATCCATATGTACTCCCAAAACTGCAGTTTCTGCCTATTATACAACCGACGGAAGAAAATCTTACGCCCGGAAAGAGAATTTTTTCAAAAAAACGAAACGGCCGCCCGAAAAACAGCCGTTTCACGTTTTTTTATATCATTTCTTTTTCGCTTTGTTTTTGAATATCAGAACGCCCGCGGCGCCGACCGCGGCGACCGTGCCGACGATTATCGGCACTATGACGAGAACGTTGCTTTTGCCGGGTCCTTCGGTTTTTTCCGCCGCCGCTTCAGAAGACGAAGGCTTATTTTCACCGGTGACCGCGGCGTTTTCCGTCTTCGCGTCCGTTACAGGCGCGGCTTCGGTCTTTGCTTCGGTCACGGGCGCCGGTTCGGTCTTCGCTTCGGTCGTTACGCCGCTCGACGGTTCGACGCTCTTTTTGAACGAAAACACCGTGCCGCGGAGCGGATTGTCTTCGGAATCGTCGGCGTACGACGCCACGATCTCGATATTGTGTTTGCCGCGCGCAACGTTTGAAAGATCGACCGTGAGTTTTATGCGGTATCCGAAAAAGTCTTCAAGACCGTTTGTCAGATCGTACTCTATCAGCGATGCTTCGAGCCTATAATCGCGGAAGGCGTCGTTATCGCCGACGACCGAATTGTCGTCGCGCGTATCGAGGTCCGTCACCGCCCAGACGGTCTCGCCGTCGTCGATGATATAGCCTATCGCTTTGATCTCGGTGTCGACGCAGGTCCAGCAATATATCTGCCAGTAACTGTCGTCTTCGGCGAGTATCGGGTAATCCGGTTCGACGTAGTGGTTCGAATTCTGCGCCGCGGCGGCGCAGAGCGAAAGCGCGCCGGTTATCATGAGCGCGGCGAGTATTATGGAAATTATTTTTCTCATATCTTTTCTCCGTATTTCTATTATCAGTATTATATCACAAAATTACGAAATGTCAAGTTTCAGCGCCGCGCGATTAAAATTTAACAAATATTTTCCCTATTCCGCTTTAATCCGCGCTTAAAACATAATATCATTAGAAAAAAAACAAAACGGAGCACCTGATGAAAAACAAGGTCTTATCTGTAATATCTCTTATAATCTGTCTGTTCGTTCTGGCGTCATGCGCGCAGAATCCGCCGAAGGATACGTCAAAGGCGACTGCCGCTGTGACCGGCGCACAGACTGTCGCCGACAATACTCTGCCCGATACGTTTCCGGCGGAAACGACAGGCGAGATCGCGGCAGCGGATACCGAAAAAGCCACCGAGCCGCCGACGACCGAAGCGCCGGCGAACCCCTACGGCATATTCACCTACAACCCGAAAGTGAACGTCAACGTCACCTCGCCTTACTGCATACTCATAAACGCGAAGACGAACGAGATACTCTACACAAACTGCGACGTAAACGAAAAAATATACCCCGCCAGCATCACGAAGCTGCTCACCGCGATCATCGCGCTCAAATACGGCGATCCGCAGACCGTCTATACGCCGGGCGACGAGCTCACTCTGCTCGCGGCGGATTCGTCGAGAGCGTATATCAAAGCCCAGCACTCGCTGACGCTTGAAATGCTGATCGAAGCCATGATGCTCCCGTCGGGCGGAGACGCGGCGTACGTCGTCGCGGCGGGTATCGGCAGGATAATCGCGAAAAACGAGAGTCTGACCGGGGTCGAAGCCGTCGCCGTGTTCGTCGGCGAGATGAACAAATACGCGGAAGAACATAATCTGACCGGCTCTCATTTCACCTGCCCCGACGGTTATCACGACGACGATCATTACACTACTCTGCTCGACATAATGACAATATCGCGCTACGCTCTGGACGAGCCGATAATAATGAAATACGCGGGACGCTACCGCGACGACGTCAGATACGCGAGCGGGCACAAGAACACGTGGACCAACACGAACACCCTGCTCGACAGCGACAGCCCGTATTACTACGAAAACGCGATAGGGCTGAAGACCGGCACTACCGACGAAGCCGGATACTGCCTCGTCTCAGCCGCGGCTCTCGGTACTAAAGAAGTGCTCGCCGGCGTCTTCGCCGCTCCTAAATCCGGCACGAGATTCACAGACTCGCGGACGCTGCTCGTCGCCGGCATGATAGCCGCACAGTAAAAAACCGTAAAAAACGCCCTCGCGGCGTTTTTTTGTTTCTGACCGTATCAGACGGCAGGAGCAATCCCCCGCCCTACGGTTCTCTGAATTATATTCGTATAGACCGTTCGCTCCGGGGATTCCTCCACCCCCCAAAGCGGCTGCGCCGCAGTTAAATACGCCTTCGGCGTGTGATATACGCTCCGCGTGTGAAATCGCTTCCGCGAACCCCCAACACTCACTTTGTTCGTGTCGGGGAACGCGTCGCGGTGAAATTCGACTCTGACGAGTCGAGTTTTTGGGGACTCCCCGCCCCCCCTTACCGCCCCCAAACCCCCGCCATCCCCCCCATTTTTCAAATGGGGCTTTTTCGCCTGTCGCGCGGCCCCTCGATTAAAGATCGAGGGAGGGGTAAGGGGGTTTACCGGGGTTCCCCGTTGTGAACTTGTTCGCAACGGGGGTTCACGGTTTGGGGGTTGGCGCGGTTTATCGCGCCGGAGGGGGTGGGCAGCCCCCAAGAATAAACGGGTTTAGCCGAACGAACGGTTTATGAGCCGTAGGGGTCGGCGCGCACGAGAACCCCCAACGCTCTCAAGTTCGCGTCGGGGAACCTCTACGACGACCCGCCAAACAGCATTATCTTACAAAAGAACGTTTACCGCACCCGTAGGGGAGCGGTCGCCGCTCCCGCTTCGAACGGCTACGTTGAGTCTTTATTCTCTGCACGGTTTTGTAACGGGCGGCGATTCGTGAATCGCCCCTACGACCTTCGAATAACGTCTGCACAAACCGCTTCTAACGGCGGGAGCAAGCCCCCGCCCTACGTATCTCCGAATAACGTCCGTGCTGATTTTTCGTTCTGGGGGATTCCCCCTCCCCCCCATAATCCCCCGTACCCCCTTTCCCCCCGCAATTCGAGTATTTTTCAGGGGGCGCCGCGTGGCCCCCTCGACAGAAAATCGAGGGAGGGGAACAGGGGGTTTACCGGGGTTCCCCGTTGTGAACTTGTTCGCAACGGGGGTTCACGGTTTGGGGGTTGCGGAGCGTTTACGCGACGCGGAGGGGTGGGAAACCCCCAAGAATTATCGGGGTGAACCGGCGAACGGTTTATGAACCGTAGGGGCCGGGCACGCGAGAACCCCCAACGCTCTCAAGTTCGCGTCGGGGAACCCCTTCGACGACCCGTTTTATAGAATGAAATTCCGCTGTCGCGGAATGAATTGTCCTTCGGACATGAATTAACGGCGATACCGTCATAAATTACGCTCCGCGCATGAAATGCGGCTTGCGCCGCACAAAAAACGTCGCCGCGGCAAACGCGGCGACGTCCTAATACGGCTCCCGAGAGGTGTATATCATACGCAATATATCATTTAAAAGATCCCGTCGTATCCGGCGGGATCTTTTATCATTTTATCCGAGCAGCGCTCTGTCGTTTGAAAACACCGAGCCGCTTGCTTCTGCGAATTTTGCGAGCAGCGCTTCGACGGTGAGCTTCTTTTTCTCGTCTCCGGAAACCTCGAAGATTATCTTGCCGGCGTTCATCATGATCAGCCGGTTGCCGTGCGCTATCGCGTCTCTCATGTTATGAGTGACCATCAGCGTGGTGAGGCGTTCTTCGGTGACGATCTTTTCGGTTATCTCAAGCACCTTCGCCGCCGTTTTCGGATCGAGCGCGGCGGTATGCTCGTCGAGCAGAAGCAGCTGAGGACTGTTGATCGTCGCCATCAAAAGCGCGACCGACTGCCTCTGACCGCCCGACAGAAGACCTACCTTCGCGGTGAGCCTGTCTTCGAGCCCGAGACCGAGCGAAGCGAGCGCTTCTTTATATCTTTCGCGTTCTTTTTTCGTTATCGCCCAGCGCAGCGTGCGCTTTTTGCCGCGCCGTGCGGCGAGAGCGAGATTTTCTTCGATCTGCATATCCGCGGCGGTACCGGTCATCGGGTCCTGGAACACTCTGCCTATGAATTTCGCGCGCTTATACTCCGGTATGCCGGTTATGTCGTTGCCGTCTATGAGTATGCTGCCGCCGTCGAGGCGGAACACGCCCGCCACGGCGTTCAGAAGCGTGCTTTTGCCCGCGCCGTTACTGCCTATGACGGTGACGAAATCACCGTTGTTGAGCGTCAGCGAAACGTCGTTTATCGCGATCTTTTCGTTTACCGTGCCGGGATTGAACACTTTCGTTGCGTTTTTGATCTCAAGCATCGCCGCTCACCCCGCTTTCGCCCTGCTTTATCTTCGGCCTGGTGAATCTCTTCTTCCAGTAAGGCACGGCGAGGAATATCGCCACGACTATCGCCGAGAGCATTTTCAGAAGGTCAGTATCTATTCCGAGGAATATGACGGTCTGATAAACGATATAATATATTATGCCGCCCGCGACGACGCCCCCGAGACGCACCGCAAAATTGACCGAGATCTTGCCGAAAAGCACTTCGCCGATTATAACGGCGGCAAGGCCTACGACGATCGCGCCGCGACCCATATTTATATCCGCCGCACCCTGATACTGCATCAGAAGAGCGCCCGAAAACGCGACTATGCCGTTTGAAAGCATAAGGCCGACGACCTTCATAAAGTCGGTATTTATGCCCTGAGCGCGGCTCATCTTCGGGTTGTTGCCGGTCGCGCGCATCGCGGCGCCGAACTCCGTACCGAAGAACATATACAGCACGCCTATCAGAACGGCGCAGATTATCGCGAGTTTGAGTATCGCGTCGCCTTTGTTTAACTGCGAAAGCGCGACGTTATAGACGCGCGCGCTCACGCTCATATTGGCCTGACCGAGCGTTTTGAGGTTGACCGACCAGAGTATCAGCTGCGTCAGTATACCGGAAAGTATAGCGGGTATGCCGAGAAAAGTATGGAAAACTCCCGTCAGAAGCCCCGCGAGGACTCCGGCGAAAAACGCCGCGAGCATCGCTATCCATATATTCACGCCGAGCGAAACGAGCACCGCGCCGACGCACGCGCCGGTCACCATCGAGCCGTCGACCGTAAGATCCGGTATGTCGAGTATTTTATAAGTGATATATACGCCTATCGCCATTATGCCCCATATAAGTCCCTGGGCAACGGCGCCGGGCATCGAGTTGAGCAAACCCATCGGAAGCTCCTTTTACCAGTTGAAATCAGTTTGCGGAAGTATTTATTTTCGTGAATCCGTCCGGCACGGTGAGGCCGAAGAAATTGCAGTTGTCTTCGTTATACATCTTGACCGGCTGCGGATCGTATTCGATCGGCATCTTCGAGATGTCGGCGCCGTCGCGAAGTATCTTGGCAGCCATGACGCCGGTCTTGTAGCCGATCTGATAGTAGCTGATCGAAAGCGTGAACGTGCCGCATTTCGTGCAGATGCCTTCTTCGCCGGCGAGGACCGGAGTTCTGGTCTCGCGGGAGATCGTGTTGATCAGGTCGGCGCTGTTGGCGGCGGTATTGTCGGTCGGAACGTAGATGACGTCGCTTGCGGCGGCAGCGGCGCTGCAGACCGCCTGTATGTCGTTGGAATCGGAGAACGAGAACAGCGTGGCGGTAAGACCTTTGCTTTCGAGATAAGCCTTGACTACGTCTACCTGATATTTGGAGTTCTGTTCAGCCGAGCAGTAAAGCAGACCGACCGTCTTTACGCCGGGGAACAGGTCTATTATCATCTGCGCCTGCGTATCGAGCGGAGCAAGGTCGGACGTGCCGGATACGTTCATACCGGTCGTGCCGTTGAAATCCTTAAGGCCGAGAGCGCCGCCGTATTCGGTGATCGAGGTGGCGAGTATCGGTATCGTGTTCGTTGCGTTCACCGCCGCCTGAAGAGCGGGCGTGGCGTTCGCCATAATGAGGTTCACGTTTTTGGAGACGAAGTTGTTTATGATCGTCGGGCAGACCGCTATATCGCCGGACGCGTTCTGATAATCGAACGTAACGTTTTCTTCGCCGAGTTCTTTCACGAGAGCTTCTTTGAAGCCGCGGGTCGCCTCGTCAAGAGCCGGATGGACCGCGAGCTGGCAGATGCCTACGGTATACTTTTTGCCGCTTCCGTTACAGGAAGAAAGCGAAAGAACGGTCGCCATGATAAGTACGGCGCACAGTACTGCTGATAAGATTTTTTTCATTTTTTTCTTTTCCTTTTTGTTTGATTTATAACGCCGCGTACGCGGAAATTACCTTGAGTATTATCTTTTTTACGAATATTTACAAAATTGATGTTTCAATTATACATTTATTATACCAAAATGTCAATACGGTTTTTTGAAATATCCGAGATTTTTTGCATATCTGCGGCAAAAAATCGCAAAAAAACCGAAAAAAGAGCGCATTTATCCGATTTTTTGCCGAAAAATTTCAATTTACCTATTGCAATATTGCAAAATGAGAGTTATAATATAGACCGCCTGCGGAAAATTTGCAGTTTCGCAGGCGCGGATAATTCATTAACGACACTATTTAAAGGAACGGTCATGAGTAAAAAATACACCGAAATGACAATAAAAGAGCTGCAGGCCGAACGCGCAAAGCTCGCGGCGGAATACGTACAGATAAAATCGCTCGGGCTGGATCTCGACATGTCCCGCGGCAAGCCGAGCAACGTACAGCTCGACCTGACGGAATCGCTTCTGCGCGTGCTCCACGACAGCGCGTCGTGCAAAGCGGAAGACGGCACCGACTGCCGCAACTACGGCCAGCTGTTCGGACTTTCCGAAGCGAGAGAGCTTTTCTCCTCACTGCTCGATATCCCGGCGAAAAACATCATACTCGGCGGCAACTCGTCGCTCAATATGATGTACGACGCCGTCGTCCGCGCGATGCTGTTCGGCGTCGTCGGCTCGCCGAAACCGTGGGGCAAGCTCGATAAAGTGAAATTCCTCTGCCCCGCTCCCGGCTACGACAGGCATTTTCACATCTGCGAATCGCTCGGTATAGAGATGATAACCGTCGCCATGACGCCGACCGGCCCCGATATGGACGAGGTGGAACGCCTCGCCGCCTCTGACGAGAGCATAAAGGGCATCTGGTGCGTGCCGAAGTACTCAAATCCTCAGGGCATTACGTATTCGGATGAGACGGTGAGACGGTTCGCCCGTCTCAAATGCGCCGCGCCGGATTTCCGCATTTTCTGGGATAATGCGTACGCCGTGCACGATATCGCCGACGAGCCCGACGAACTTCTGAATATTTTCGAGCTGATGCACGGCACGGAATACGAAGACCGGCTTTACTATTTCTTCTCCACTTCGAAGATATCCTTCCCCGGCGCCGGAGTCGCGCTCATGGCGATGAGCGACGCGAATTTAGAGGCGACCAAGAAGATAATCGAAGTGCAGACGATAGGTCCCGATAAAATAAACCAGCTCCGTCACGTCAGGTATTTCACGAACGCCGAGGGCATACACGACCATATGAAGCTCCACGGCAGATATCTCAAACCCCGTTTCGAATGCGTGCTCGATACGCTCGACACCGAGCTCGCCCCCGCCGGCATAGCCGAATGGACCAAACCCAAAGGCGGCTACTTCATCTCGCTCGACCTCGCCGACGGCACGGCGAAAGCGACGTATAAACTCGTCACCGAAGCCGGCGTGAAGATAACGAAAGCCGGCGCGACTTTCCCGTACGGCAACGATCCGAGGGACCGCAACCTCCGTCTCGCCCCGACATATCCTCCGATAGAAGAACTCAAGCCGGCGATACACGTCGTCTGCACCTGCGCCAAGCTCGCTTATCTCAATAAAATATTGAACTGACAGTCGGCTCTTCGGAGCCGATTTTTATTTTTTTGGCAAGCACGATCGGGATACGCCGGCCGGTTTGCACACCGTACCCGCAGGGCGGCGCTTGCTCCCGCCGCTTGTTACTTTCGCACATATTCCGTTGACCTCATCGCAGGGGAGCGGTCGCCGCTCCCGCTTCGAACGGCTACGTTGAATCTTTATTATCTGTACGGTTTTATAACGGGCAATTCGTGAATCGCCCCTACCGACCTCCGAGCAATATCCGCTCTGACCTTTGCTTTTTGGGGACTCCCCACCCCCCTTAACCGCCCCCAAGCCCCCGCCATCCCCCCGTTATCCTAACGGGGCTTTTTCTCGCCGCCGCGCGGCCCCCTCGATAGAAAATCGAGGGAGGGGAAAGGGGGTTTGGGGGTTGGCGCGATCTATCGTGCCGGAGGGGTGGGTAACCCCCAAGAACGAATGAGTTTAATCGAACGATTGGTTCACGCACCGTAGGGGAGCGGTCACCGCTCCCGCTTCGAACGGTTACATAAAATCTTTATTCTCTGTACGTTTTTTATAACGGGCGATTCGTGAATCGCCCCTAAGACCTTCGAATATCCTCCGCGCTGACCGTTCGCTTTTTGGGGACTCCCCGCCCCCCTTAACCGCCCCCAAACCCCCACCATCCCCCCGTTATCCTAACGGGGCTTTTTCCCACCTGCCGCGCGGCCCCCTCGACGAAGTCGTGGGAGGGGTAAGGGGGTTTGGGGGTTGCGGAGCGTTTGCGCGACGCGGAGGGGTGGGCAAACCCCCAAGAACGAATGAGTTTAATCGAACGATTGGTTCACGCACCGTAGGGGAGCGGTCGCCGCTCCCGCTTCGAACGGTTACGTTGAAATATTTATTATTTGCACGGTATTGTGACGGGCGATTCGTGAATCGCCCCTACGGTCGTTTTTGCTGAACGCTTCTGACGGCAGGAGCAAGTCCCTGCCCTGCGGTTCTCCGAATTATATTCGTACAGATCGTTCGTTCCGGGGGATGCCCCACCCCCCTAAATCCCCCGTACCCCCTCCCCCCCGTAATTTGAGAAATTTATTCGGGGCGCCGCGCGGCCCCCTCGATCTATGATCGACGGGAGGGGTACGGGGGTTTGGGGGTTGGCGCGATCTATCACGCCGGAGGGGTGGGAAACCCCCAAGGGTGCCGAAGGCACACCGAATGTCGCTTTGCGACACATTAATAGCTCGGCGTGGAACGCCGAATTTAGCTGCGCTTTGCGCAATTTAGCTTGCGCAGCAAATTTAGCTCGCGTATGCGAATTTAGCTGAAATGCCCTTCGGGCATGAAATACGCCTGACGGCGCATGAATTAACGGCTTTGCCGTCATGAATTACGCTTCGCGCATGAAATGCGGCTTGCGCCGCGTTTTGGGGACTCCCCACCCCCCCCTCTCGTGAACCCCCAACGCTCACTTAGTTCGCGTCGGGGAACCCCTCGTCATCGCCCTCAAGCCCCCACCATCCCCCCATTGTTCCAATGGGGCTTTTCTCGCCGCCGCGCGACCCCTCGATTGAAAATCGATGGGAGGGGTAAGGGGGTTTGGGGGCTGCGAGCGTATGCGAGCGGAGGGGTGGGACAACCCCCAAGGTCGATCGGGGTTAATCGTATGATCGTTTAACGCGTCGTAGGGGAGCGGTCGCCGCTCCCGCTTCTAACGGCTACGTTGAATCTTTATTCTCTGCACGGTATTGTGACGGGCGATTCGTTAATCGCCCCTACGGTCGTTTTTGCTGAACGCTTCTGACGGCAGGAGCAAGTCCCTGCCCTGCGGTTCTCCTAATTATATTCGTACAGACCGTTCGTTCCGGGGGATGCCCCACCCCCCTAAATCCCCCGTGCCCCCTTCCCCCGCAATTTGGGGAATTTTTTCAGGGGCGTCGCGCCGGCCCCCTCGATTGTATGTCGAGGGAGGGGTAAGGGGGTTTGGGGGTAGCGGAGCGTTTGCGCGACGCGGAGGGGCGGGTAACCCTCAAGGGTGCCGAAGGCACACCGAATGTCGCTTTGCGATACATTAAGAGCTCGGCGTGAAACGCCGAATTTAGCTGCGCTTTGCGCAATTTAGCTTGCATAGCAAATTTAGCTCGCGTAAGCGAATTTAGCCGAAATGAATTACCGCTTACGCGGAATGAATTGTCCTTCGGACGTGAATTAACGGCGATGCCGTCATGAAATACGCTCCGCGCATGAATTGCGGCTTACGCCACATTTTTGGGGTTCCCCGTTGTGAACTTGTTCGCAACGGGGGCTCACGGAAACCCCCAAGGGCGACGAAGTCGCACAGAAAGTCGCGTAAGCGACACCATATAAAATATTGTGCAAACGATATATCGAGTGACGCAGTCACATATCGGCTCGTCCGGCGGCCGGCGCGCATATCGATTTTCCACGATTTATTCTATTTCGCTTGACACGGAGGAAAAATCATATTATAATAGGTAATGCAAGAAAAACGGAGGAAAAGGCTTATGGATGTCAACATATTCACGGCGGGCGCGGCGCGGGAGGATATAACTCCGCCGGTCGGAACGCTTTTATACGGCTACACGCCGGATACCGTGAGCGAATCGGTACACGATCCGCTTCAGACGACCGCCGTCGTTTTCCGTCAGGGAGACGAGACCGCCGTGCTCATCACCGTCACCGTCGGCGATTTCGGCACGTCGCTCTGCGACGAACTGCGCGAAAAGATCGGAGCGGAGCTCAAAATCCCGACCGGACGGATCACCGTATCTGCAACTCACACGCATTCGGCGCCGAACGTATCCGGCCTCGAAGGGTGGGGCGACATAGACCGGTCTTACGTGGACGGCATCCTGTTCCCCGCCGCGATCGGCGCGTGCCGGAAAGCGCTTGAAAGTCAACGGCCTGCGGAGATCGCGGTCGGCGTCGTGAGATCGAAAGTCGGCGTCAATCGCCGTCAGCAGCTGCCGGACGGCAGTATCGCGCTCGGGCAGAATCCGTGGGGATGTTACGACCCGTATATGACGTGCGTCGCCATTCGGGACTCTGAAACGAAAAAAGGGATCGTGAACATGATCCACTACGGCTGTCACGGCACGGCGGCGGGACGGAACCATGAGATAACGCGCGACTGGTCCGGCATAATGACCGACAGGCTCGAAGCGCAGACCGGCGTGCTTACCGCGTACTGGAACGGCGCTCAGGGCGACGTCGGGCCGAGACTTACAAATGGTCAGACGGTCGGCGACATACGCTTCGTTGAAGAACTCGGCGGCGTCGCGGCGCAGGACGCGCTCCGCGCGTGGGATGCGCTCGGACCGTATAAAGAAGGCGGACTTACGGTTTACGAAGACGAGCTTCGCATACCGCGCAAGCCTCTGCCGCCGTATGAAAGCGTAAAGGCGAAGCTCGCGTCGTACGCGGACCCCGACGCGCTCATAAATCTGCAAAGGCTCGAATATGCGTATTACAAAGCCGTCGCCGACGAGTACGAAGCCGGCCGCCCGAACCGTGAAAAAGACTTTATCATAAGCCACGCCGTAACGTCGATAGGCGACGTCGCGTTCGTGCCGTATCCGTTTGAGATATTCGCGGAGACTTCGATGCGCCTGCGCGCTTACTCGCCTTTCAGATACACGCTCTGTCTCTCGAATTCGAACGGCTATAACGCGTATCTGCCCACGGAAGATCAGATCGTACGCGGCGGATACGAGATCGGCTGTTTTCTGTACAGCAGCGCTTATCCGCTCGTAAACAACGCCGACCAGGTGATACTGGACGAAACGCTTCGCATAATGAAAAGATAAGGAGAAAACCATGTACAAAGCAGGAAAAGAAGAAATAGAAGCGTTCGCTCGCGCAATAATGAGCCGCGACTTCTTCAAGATCAACGGCAGCGGACAGGAAGTACTGCATTTTGACGACGAATGGCGGCAAACGGTCGGCGCGCGCTATTCGCTGACTATGACATCCGGCTTCGCCGCTCTGACGTCAGCCCTGATCGGCATGGGCGTCGGACCGGGCGACGAGGTGATCGTTCCGGCGTACACGTATATCGCTTCCGCTCTCGCCGTGACTGCGACCGGCGCGATACCGGTCATCGCCGACGTTGACGAAACTCTGACGATAGACCCCGCCGACGCAGAGAAAAAGATATCGAAGCACACGAAAGTCGTTATGCCGGTGCATATCCAGGGCTTTCCCTCGAATCTCGACGCGCTGAAAAAACTGTCGGAAAAATACGGATTCAGGATACTTGAAGACGCCTGCCAGGCTGACGGCGGCTCGTATCACGGCAAATATCTCGGCACGGTAGGCGACGCGGGCGCGTATTCTTTCAACTATTTCAAGATAATAACGTCGGGCGAGGGCGGCGCTCTCGTGACCGACGACCGCACGGTATACGAACGCGCGCTGATATATCACGACGCGGCGGCGGTCGCGTTTTTCGGCAACCAGCTCGACGGGATAACCGAACCGCTTTTCGGCGGCAGCGAATTCCGCGTATCGGATCTGACCGGCGCGATACTGCGCGAACAGCTCAAACGTCTGCCGTCGCTTTTGCACGATCTGCGCAAAAACAGAAACGCTCTCGCCGAGCGCGTATGCGGCGCGGGCAAAGCTGTGCAGGCGCCGTCGAACGACATCGACGGAGACTGCGGCACGACGCTTTCGCTTCGTTTCGGTACCGCGGAAGAATGCCGTGCGTATCAGGAAAAATGCGCCGGTCTCGGCGTGGGTTCGACCGTGCCGATAGACACGGGCAAGCACGTATATACGAACTGGACGCAGATAATGGAAAAGCGCGGCGCGATGCACCCGGCCATGGACCCGTTCAAAATGGAGGCGAACCGCGGTCTTAATATGGATTATTCGCCCGATATGTGCAAAAAAACGCTCGATCTGCTCTCGCGTACGCTCTACATAGCGATCTCTCCCGACTGGACCGAAGCGGACCTCGATCAGATCGCCGCCGTAATGAACGGTTAAACGCCGGAAACCGTGCAAAAGGCAGGGGTGATCCGTGAGATTTATATGGAAAGATTATGATCCTGATGAAATGGCGTTTACCGAGAAATGGCTTGATGAGCACGCCGTTAAAATGACGGGAATGGACGACGGCTGGCGGGCGTTTCACGAATACTGGATCACGGAAGGCGGCATGACGCCCGGTAAGGACTACCGGTGCAAAGTCGTATACGACGGCATAACTCCTTTCGCCGTGATCGCGCTGTCCGGCTCCGAAGGCGTTTTTCACATAATGGAACTGCTCGTCAAGCCCGGAATGCGAAACAAAGGACTCGGAACGGCGCTTCTGCACGAACTGCTTTCCGACGGTGAAAGCATAATCGGCAGCCGTATCGGCAGATCGGGCGCCGTGATATTTCCCTGCAATACGGCGTCTCAAAAAGCGTTCGAAAAAGCGGGCTTCGTTTTTGATCACTCAAACGACGACGGCGACGCGTGGTATTATTGTTATACTCCTGACAGGTTGAGCGAATCGATTCAAAAAACGGCTTCCAGTATTGTCGATATTCTGCATTACAACTTTCCTTCGATATATCTTTACGGTTCCGTCGTGCTTGGCGATTTCAAACTCGGTTGGAGCGATATTGATATCCTTGTACTCACAAGAAACCCGATCGCAGAAGAACAGGCAAACAGGCTTGTAAATCTGCGTGAAGAACTCCGCTCGGAAGAGCCGGATAACCTATATTACCATTTCTTTGAGGGCGGGATGTTAACGCTCGACGCCTTCATCAACCAAAAGCCTGACCGCGTGGTGTATTGGGGCACAAGCGGACAACGAATAACAGACAGTTATCATTTTGAAAGCTTTTCAATGAAAATTCTGCTTGAAAACGGGCGATTGCTTTGCGGTGAGGATGTTCGGGACAAATTGACCGCGCCGACCTATGCCGAATTGAAAAAGGATATCGAAAATCATTTAATTACGATCCGAAAATATGCGCATTTGTCAGGCAACAGTCTCTATTCTTTCGGGTGGATGCTTGATATCTCGCGCTGTATTTACACTCTGCGCACGGGAAAGATCATTGCAAAGACCGCCGCCGGTGAATGGGCACTGAAAGAAGGCTTGTGTCCGACGCCCGATACGCTTGAATACGCGATCAAGGTTCGCCGGGCGCCCCGATTATACAAAGATGATGAAAATGCGCTTGAATACGCCGGAAAGATCGCCGGCGACATACAGCGTTATGCGGATATATTAGAAAACGAAATGTGCATATAAGTCTGAGGCGTTTATTAAAAATGATAGTTGAAGATTGAAAAATCTATGTTGAAGTAATAGCGAAAGAACAATGAACGGTTTTTATTATAAACGCTCTATCTCCCCTCTCGGCATGATGACGCTGCAAAGCGACGGGGAATATCTTACCGGCGTGAGTTTCGGCGCGGCGTGATATGGAAGTTTTTTGAATGATTATTTCCGCGCCGAAAATGAAGACGCCCGCAAGCGGGCTAACGAAGAAATGAAGACGCTTCGCTAATGAAGGAATGAAGTCGCTCACTGCGTTCGCTGATTAAGGAACGAGGGCGACTTCGCTTCATTAGGCGGCGCAGCTGCCGACTTCATTATACCGGCTGAATATGAAAAGGGATTGTTTAAAAACCTCGCCGA
The DNA here is from genome assembly GCA_016281775.1 of Clostridiales bacterium. GTDB lineage: Bacteria > Bacillota > Clostridia > Oscillospirales > CAG-272 > UBA1248. Next base: position 16,404 of record JAEEJH010000137.1, read on the forward strand.
TATTATAGGCGATTAAACAACTCCTTTTTGTGTTTTGCGGCTGAAAAACGCAAAAAACTATAATTATAAATACCTTTTTCTTTCGGTTGCGACGGTTTTCTTCACCTATATTGCGCGCAGCGCCGCGACCGGGAGGGGGGAGGACCCGGCCGCGGGATATTATTATGGTTCCCGGTGAAGAAACCCCTTGCGTGCCGACACTTTATTATCAGTTTTTACAGATTTGCAACTATTTATTACACAAAAAGGCTGTTTATCCGCCTGAATTATAATTCAGGTTTTTAAACAACCCCTTTTGTTCAATGCGCACTTACTCGCCGCATGAATTTGAGGTGAGAAACCGCCTTATGACGGACGGGCTTTTCCCCGCCGGGTTTTTGTTTACCGGTCCCGAACGGGACGGTCATCATTTTATTTTCCGCCTCCGCATTACCGCGATCACCGCCGCGGCGACGGCAATTACGGCCGCGGTAACGGCTATGACGGGTATTATGGGAAACGCGCTTTTTTCTTCCGGCTTTACCTCTTCCGTTACGGCTTCGGTTCCGGTCGTTTTTTCGGTCTGTTTTTCGGTTCGTTCTTCCGTGATCCGCTCCGTTACGACCGTTTCGGTCGTCTGCGGTTCGGTAACGGGTTCGGTCGCGGGCTGAAGCGCGGCGGCTATTTCGTCAACGTTGTCGGACGTACTGAACAGCGCGGAGCCGAGCGATCCCCAGTCGCCGCTTATGCCGTCGCCGCCGTCGTCCATCTCTATGCGCAGAGTTTTGACCCCCGTCACGTCGAACGTTACGAGTTCCGGGCGTTTTTTCGGCGTTATGACGCCGGTGCGCGCGACGGTCTTGCCGTCGGCTTTGAACGCGAAGCGCACGCTCGCCATGGTCACGTCGTAGAGCTCGCTTTCGGCGGTGCCGACGTACGTGTAAAAAGTCTTGAACCCTTTGCCCTCGATATCCACCTCGATATACGCGAGCTTGCCGGGCGCGGCGTGCAGTCCCACTCCCTTTTCGAAATACATATCGTAAAGCCACAGTTCTTCTCCGGCGACGTTTTCGTCTCTGGTCGGAACTCCTCCGTTCGCTCCGTCGTAGATCTGCGCTCCGGTCCACTCCATATCGCTCAGATAAGTTATCATAACGTCACCCTCCGCCGCGCGGCAGACGGACGTGAGCGCCGCCGCGATAATAAATATGATCAGGATCTTTTTCATTTGCCGCCCTCAACGTATCTTTCGATAAATATCAGAGCCGACGAAGCCGGCGTATCGAGCGTTACGCTCAACCCCTCCGCGAGCTGTTTGCCGCTCATCACGGCGTTTATCTTTCCGTCGCAGTCGCGGACGGTATACGTCGCGTCTTCTTTCACGTGCAGTTTGAGCGTCTGCTGTGCGTTTTTGTTTTTCTCGGCGCGGAACACGAGCACGGCTCCCTTATCGGTATTCTCATCATAATACTCCCACGCGCGCCACACCGTGTTCTTTTTGCTGACCTTGGTGAGCGGGTAAAAATCGGAGTAAAAGAGTTCGGACAGTTTCTTCCATTCGTCGATCTCTTTGGTCACGAGATCCCACGGCGTGCTTTTGCTTATCGTGGGGACGTTCACGTTTATCCACGGCGCCATACACGAGCGGAATCTGTATTCGGTTATCTCCTCACCGGCGTTTACCTGAAGCTTGAAGTACGGGAACCACTGCGACAGCGAGAGCAGTACGGTCTGCCTTTCGTCGTAGCCGCCGGCTCTGCCGTCCCAGAAGTCGCTTATGTGCAGCGGCACGGCGCGGCGCATCGTTTCGAGATCGTTCCTTCCGCCGCCCGAGGCGCACGAGTCTATCGTCATATCGGGGTATTTTTCAAGTATCGCGTCCCAGAGCGAGAGATAACCCGTCACGTATTTGTTTTCGGTCACGCCCTCTCTGCCGTCGCCGTCACGTGAACGCCACACCTCGGCAGGGTCGACGTTGAAATCCTGGCGGTACATATCGATGCCGCCTTCGTCGAGCGCCGTCGTTATTTTACTGTAGAGCCACGCGCGAAGTTCTTCGTTTCCGAGGTCGACGAGCTGACCTTCGAGCCACGAGCCCTTTGCCGCCGTGCCGAGGAACCATTCGGGTTTGAAATCGGGGTTGGCTTTGAGATATTTGTCTTTATTGCAGCGCACGACCTCCGGTTCGAACCACAGTAACGTCTTACCGCCGTTACCGTGCATCAGCTGCGACACCTCGGCGAATTTGTCGGGGAACGCCTCCGTATTGACCTTCCACGTGCCGGTCTCCGGCCAGCCGCAGGCGCTGCCGTCGGCGTTGACGTACCATCCGGCGTCGAGCCACAGATAATCGAGTTTTATACCGTGGCGCAGATACGAATTCGCCGTTCTCGTCAGCGCGTGGGTCGTCATACCCTGTACGACGGAACCCCAGCCTGTCGCCGGCCGTATCGGTTCGCCTTTCGTATCTTTTCTCATATTGCATTCGATGAACCATCTTCTCCAGAGGTTCATGTTTGCCGCCTCGTCGCGGCCTTCGTAGCAAAGAAACACCGAAAGCGGCGTGCGCACCGTCTCGCCCGGCATCAGATACGCCGAGAATTCATACTGCCCCGCCGTGACGGAAGTGTTCATTCCGTCTTTACCGTTGAAATCGGCTCTCCAGCAGCCGGGCCAGCCGACGGCTATGAAAACGCCGCCGTCGCCGTATTCGAGATTGAAGTACGGAAACACTCCGTGCGTCGGTCTGCCCGAAGTCGACGACCTGCTCACGACTCTCTTCGACAGATCCGTCTTGTAAGGCTCGTACATATCGCCGAGGTCGCCGTTTATGCCTTTGAGAGTCGGTTTTTCACCGGTGAACACGGCGTCTATCGCGTTAATATCGCTGAAAACTCCGGTATTTCCGTTTGTTTCGTTTGAGATATACACGGTCCATTCGTACGCGTCGTAGCCGCAGTACGCCTTCGCTTTGACGGTGAATACCGCGCCGCTGTCTTTATGTAAAAACTTTACCGCGTACTCCGCGCCGTCGTCCGTCTCGGTCTTTTCCGCCGATATCTTGTCGAATCCCTCTCCGAAACCCGTCACCTTTTCGCCGTTATATTTGAATGAAAACGGAAACGACGCGGGAGCGTTTATGTATCCTTCTATCGTGTTCATCGCTTTTTCTCCGTATTCGTTGTATTTTGCCGTCTGTTCTTCTGTTTCCGCTTCGGTCATCAGGGCGGTCGCCGCCGTTTCCGTTCCTATATCCGTCGCCTCTTCGCTTTCGGCCGCGCCGGCGCCGGTCGTTACCGGCGGATTTGAGGCGGTACAGCCGCCGAGTAAGAACAGAGCGGCCATGATGACCGCAATAACACGTTTTTTCATGGCCGTTCTCCTTTATTTATTTTCCATAAGATATTCGTCGTACGTCTGGAGCTTGTCGTAGAACGATCCCGCCGTGACGTCGATTATCCTGTTCGCGACGGTCTGGTTGAGCTGATGGTCGCGCGAGCAGAAGAGTATCGACTCGGGGAATTTCGTCATGCCGTTGTTCAGCGCGGTGATCGATTCGAGGTCGAGATGGTTCGTCGGTTCGTCCATTATCAGAACGTTCGCGCCCGAAAGCATCATACGGCAGAGCATACAGCGCACTTTTTCGCCGCCCGAGAGCACTTTAGCCTGTTTGAGCGCCTCGTCGCCCGAGAAAAGCAGTTTGCCGAGCCAGCCGCGCACGTCGGATTCGTAAGTGAGCGTCGAGCAGTCTCTGATCCAGTCGACGAGATTTTCTTCATGACCGTCAAAGTATTCGGAGTTATCCTGCGGCATATACGACACCTTGGTCGTCACGCCCCATTTGTACGATCCGGAATCGGGCTCCATTTCGCCCGAAAGTATTTTGAACAGCGTCGTTCTCGCTATCGGATCGTCGCCGACGAAAGCGACCTTGTCACGCGGACGGAGAATGAAGCTGACGTTATCGAGCACGAGCCTGCCGCCTATCGTTTTGCTCAGATTTTTTACTTCGAGCAGGTCGTTGCCGATAGATCTCGCCGGTTCGAACGCGATATAAGGGAAGCGGCGCGACGAAACGGGCATTTCGAACAGGTTGATCGATTCGAGAAGTTTCTTGCGCGAGGTCGCCTGCTTCGATTTCGAGGCGTTAGCGGAGAACCGCTGAATGAATTCCTGCAGTTCTTTCGCTTTCTGCTCGTTCTTCTTGTTCTGCTCGCGCATCTGCCTCTGTCTTATCTGAGTATATTCGAACCAGAAATCGTAGTTGCCGACGGTCATCGTTATCTTGCCGAAGTCGACGTCGACGATATGCGTGCAGACGTTATTCAGAAAGTGGCGGTCGTGCGATACGACGATGACGGTGCTGTTCAGATCCGCCAGAAAGTCCTCGAGCCAGTCGACCGTCACGAGATCGAGGCCGTTCGTCGGCTCGTCCATGAGAAGTATATCCGGATTTCCGAACAGTGCCTGAGCGAGAAGCACCTTGACCTTCTGCTGTTCGGAAAGCTCCGCCATGGTCATATAGTGGTATTCGTCGGTTATACCGAGGTCGTTCAGAAGTATCTCGGCGTCCGATTCGCAGGTATAGCCGCCGAGCTCGGCGTATTTTTCTTCAAGTTCTCCCGCCCGAACGCCGTCTTCTTCGGTCATCTCTTCTTTCGAATAGATCTCGTCGCGTTCATCGGAGATCTTCACGAGCTCCGGATTGCCGAGAAGCACGGTGCGCAGAGCCGTGCAGTCGTTATACGCGTAGTGATCCTGTTTCAGCACGGAAAGACGCTCGTTGGGCGTTTTATATACCTCGCCCTTCGTCGGTTCGAGTTCTCCCGAGAGTATTTTCAGATACGTCGATTTGCCGGCGCCGTTCGCGCCGATTATGCCGTAGCAGTTGCCGCGGGTGAATTGCAGATCGGCGCCTGCAAAAAGCGTCCTTCCGCCGAACTGTAAAGATACGTTTGTTGTTCCTATCATCGGTCGTACCGTCCTTACTTTAGTTAATTCACATTTGCGAAGCAAATATATCGAATGCGAACGAAGTGAGCATATATCGAATCGTACGCAAGTACGATATATCGAGTTTCCGTAAGGAAACATATCGATAAAAAACTTACAGTCGATATACCGCTGACGCGGTATGAGATCATCGATTGGTTTTATATTATCATATTCAACTCTTTTTGTCAAGCGGCTGTTTTTTCGGTATCACGATCTCGCCGGCGCCCTGAAGCGTGAGCTTCGTTATGACGGGACCCGCGAGCTCGTAGATCAGCGTCGCGCACAAAACGACGGCGCGTATATCGTCGGCGTAAGCCGGAACGGCAGACTGCGCGACGACCGTGAGGCCTATCGCAACGCCCGCCTGAGGGATGAGCGCGGGTCCGAGATATCTCTTGACGTTTTTCGGCGCTTTCATTATCACCGCGCCGAACCACGCCCCGAACATCTTGCCTGCGATCCTTACGATTACGTATATTATACCGATAAGCCCTATTTCTGGTATCTTGGATATGTCGAGCGCCGCTCCGCTCACCGCGAAGAAAAGCAGAAACAGAGCCGGGGTGACCGAGTCGGCGACGGAGAGTATGCTGTCCGATTCCGTGCTGACGTTGCACAGCGTCATGCCGCAAGCCATGCACGCAAGCAGCGACGAGATACCGAGCATATTCGATATGCCGGCGCAAGCGAAAACGATGCCGACCGTGATTATCTGCCTGTTGCCCGGCTTTTTGAAAAACCGCATCGGTATTTTGAACAAAAGACCGCACACCGCGCCGAGCGCAAGCGCGCCGAATATCTGCAAAAGCGGCGTATATACCGTGCTCGCCTCAAAACTGCCGCCGCCAACGACCGCGGCTACAGCCACGCAGACCGAGAACGCCATTAAAGCGACCGCGTCGTCGAGCGCGACGACCGATACGAGCGTATCCGTTACCGGGCCTTTCGCCGCGTACTGTTTTATCACCATGAGCGTCGCCGCCGGAGCCGTCGCCGCCGCTATCGCGCCGAGTATTATCGCAAGCTGAGGATCGGTCCCTATCGCCAGAAGCGCGCCCTGCACCGCGAAAACGGCGAAAAGCGACTCGAATATCGCTATGACGACCGGCGTCATACCGACCTTTTTAAGGTACGACCGCTTGAAGCCGCAGCCTATCGTGAACGCGATGAATGACAGCGCCATTTCGGATATGACGTTGAAATCGGTCACCGTCTGCTGAGGTATGACGTTAAGTACGTGCGGACCGAGCAGAAGCCCGGCGACGAGATAACCCGTTACGTTCGGCAGTTTGATCAGTTTTGCAAGTCTGCCGAACAGTAAACCGGACATGAGAAGTATGCCGAGATATATTAAAGTATTGAGATGCAACGTGACCCCTTCTTTCAGTCGATATGCGTTATTCCTTCGATATACAGAAGCGGCACGCCGAACATTATCGCGCTGTCGGGTTCGGACAGGTCGCCCACGACTCGCCTTACCGCGTCTTTAGCCCTCTCGGCAGTCTCTTTGTCGCACGCAGTGAATATCGTTTTGCTCTCGGCGTGATCGCCGCCGAAAAACGCTCTGAAACTGCTTATGAAATGACTTTCCTCTTTATCGGCGAGCTCGTGCGCCATGCCTATCGAGTTGACGACCGTCGCCCCGCCCACACCGCAGTTTTTGAATTCGTCGAGCAGTTTATCAAGCAGATCTATCTTATTTAAAACTATAAAAAGCACCTGATCGTACATGGTATGATCCTCCTTTTTGTTGTCAGTGATATTATATCACCGTATTATTGTTTTTTCAAGATAAAAAGTAAACAAATTTTCATTTATTATACTATACAATCAGCGCCGCGGCGTGATATAATGAAAGCACAACAAATGAAGAGGACGTTTTTATGAAAAAATACGTATGCGTGATGCTCGCCGCGCTGTTTCTGCTCGCCGGCTGCTCTAGCCCGAACAACATTATCGCCGAATATACTTCACCCGATGCGCTCCCGTCGTGCTATGCACGGCTGTACCCGGAAAAGAGCGCGGACGGCTCGTACGCCGTACTGCTGCGCCGGTTCGACGAAACCGAATCGCATATCGCCGTCTGCGGCGGTCTCGGTGAAGAGACGCGCGCCGTGTATTCTCTGCCCTACGGCACGTTTGCGTATGAACTGTACGCCGGCGGCGGACTGATCGCGTTCTATCAGCTCGTATCGTACACCGACGGCAGCGTCGATTACGCGCTCAAAGTGATAGACACGGAGAACGGAAACAAAGTACACAGTCCGTATTCGAAGACCGTTTCCGATATATCCGAAACGCAGACGCGTTTTATCGCGGTGTTCGGCGGCGCGGTATATTATCTCACATCGTCGGCGAAGCTCGGCAGATGCCGCGTTATGAAATACGACGTAAAAAGCGAAACGCTCTCGGAATATCTGTCGTTCGACTATACGAACGACGAAGAGGCGGGCGGCATATCGTGTACGTTCATATCGGACAGAGACGGGTATCTCACCTGCGGCGTGACCGACGGCAAAGATTATTCGCTCAAAACTTACAATCTGCGCACCGGCTCGCTTTACGCGGAAAAAGAGATAAAAGACGTTAACATGATATTTTACGCCGACTACGACCGCATGACCGGCATTTACGCCGTCTACTACGCGAAAAACGGCGACGGCTCGCGCGGCGACGAGCGCGTCGGCGTGACTACCGCGTCAGGAACTGCGATAATCGATATGTTCACCGATCTTACCGCGGCGTATATCTGCCGCGACTCCGTGACGGTATATAACAACCTCGTCTGCTTCAACGTAGAAGCCGCGGATAAAGACGACCCGTACGGCAGTTATTACGGCGTCATGGTCAACGTGACCGACGGCTCGAACGTCGCTTTCAAGGGCAGTTTTCAGTTGTTTATAAAGGATAATAATATATACAGCCTTTCTTTCGTCAAAAAAGCCGGGTACGGGAAGGTCGGTTTGAGCAAAACCGAGATAAGATGAACTTGGAGCCGAGTATTTTTTGAATTCAGACGCGTAAACGATACCTTATTCAATTCCCGCCGCTTGCGGCAGCTCGTTTTTCGGCGATATATTTTCTGATGAAAACGCGATATATTGCAAATCAATGCGATATATACTCGAGCCGTTCGTATGCGATATGTTTGCTCAGACGCAAACGTAAATGACGTACGCGTTCATCACGGCGCAGCCGTATAACTGCAGCTCCGCCGTCCGCGGGGAATGCCCCGCCGTGAACCCCCAACGCTTACTTCGTGCGCGGGGAATCCCCCACCCACCCCCTTGATCCCCCGCTCTCCCCCTCCTCCCCGTACTATTATACGGGGGCGCCGCGCCCCAAAGGAAGCAGCGCGACTTTGGGAGGGGTGTCCGGGGTTCCCCGAAGCAACTTGTTGCTTTGGGGATTCACGGTAAGGGGTTTGGGGATCTGTAGGGGTGGGGCCGGGGTTCCCCGTTGTGAACTTGTTCGCAACGGGGGTTCACGGTGGGCGATCCCCAAGGGTGCCGAAGGCACACCGAACGTCGCCGAAGGCGACGCATCATTCATTCGGCTCGTCCCCGAGCCGATCATCATGCGCGAAGCGCTCATCATGACGCAGTCTCATCATTTGACGCGAAGCGTCAATCATCATTCTTCTTCGCTCGGCGTGAAACGCCGAATTCAGCTGCGCTTTGCGCAATTCAATTTGCACGGGCAAATTCAGCTCGCGTAAGCGAATTCAGCTGAAATGAATTACCGCTTACGCAGAATTCTCAATTTCCCATTCCTCTTCCCGCCGCTCGCAAAAAAAATATATTAAAATTCAAATTCCCCGCAACTTTTCGCGTCTCTGATGCACCTTGATATATGAAGGGCAAAAAAACGCAAAGGAAGGCAGATATGGATAAAAGCATTACAAAAGAAGAATTCACGGCAGCGTTTTCGAAAAACGAGAAAAAGCTGTACGTGGCGGCGCTCTCCGTGACGTCGAATACGGAGGACGCGCGCGACGCGGTCGCCGACGCGCTCGCGTACGCATGGGAGCACAGAGCAGAGCTCCGCGATCAGTCGAAGCTCGACGCGTGGCTTTTGCGCATAACCTACAGTCAGGCGAAGATGATACGGAGA
>JAEEJH010000138.1 GCA_016281775.1 Clostridiales bacterium
AACGGGCGGCGGCAGCGTTACTCTGACCACCGGCGAGAGCGTCTTTGAGGAAGGACATATTTACGAGGCGGCGTTTGTTATAAGAAACCGCACCGGTAACATCTTCCCCGAAGATCTCGATATCACGCTGACGCTCGGCGGCGCCGATCCGGCGGATTACGCGGTCACAAACGTGCAGTTTACGAACAGTTATCACGAATACGTGAGATTCACCGTCGTATTCGAGCCGCTTACGGTAAAAACTTTCACAACGGTAGGCGGGCGCATAACGTCTTACGGCGACGCGGACAAACCGGGGTCGATAACGCTGACGCGGAAAGGTTCGAGCGAGCCGAGTTATATGACGGTATTTTACGGAAACGATACGGCGTACCTTATAGAAGACGTGGCTGCCGGCGTATATACGCTCACCGCTATGAAGAACGGATGCGAAGTCTACACGGCTGAAGTCACCGTAAGCGGCTCGCCCGTAACGCTCGATATCGCGCTTGAAAAGGCGATATATTACGGCGACGTAAACGGCGACGGTGTTATCAACGGCAAAGACCTGATAAGACTGCGTAAATATCTCGTAGGTACAGACGTTGAGATCACTCCGGGCGCCGACATCAACGGCGACGGCTCGATCAACGGTAAGGACCTTATAAGGCTGCGTAAATATCTGGTCGACGAAACGGTCACGCTCGGTCCGGAGAGCTGAGGCGCATAAGGCGGAATAAATAAGGATAACCGGTAATCAAAAATGTATGTTTTGAATTGCAGAATTAAAAATGAAACCATCAAAGACCGCAATTATCTGTCTATCGATGTTTCAGACGTTCTGCCGATTCTTAGAGGATTTTTGACAAAACTGTCGGAAGGAAATATTTCGGCTTTATGCCTTGTTGACAGTCTGTCAAATCAAAGAACGGTTTTGAAGATGGGACGCTCTAATGCTTTTTCCGGCGGTATGCTGGCTTGCAGCTCCGATACAGCGGAAGTAATAATAAAACTTATTGATGATTGTCTGTCAGGCAAAGCATTTCCCGGTTATCATTTTGACTATGAAACTTCAAACCGCGTCAACGTAACTTTCTGGCTGAAAAACGGAGTAAGAAAATGAAAAAATTCTACCGTTCGGGCAATTTGGTTTTTGCGATCCTGAGCTCGATAACCGTCGTTATGGCGATTGCAGGTATCGTGCTCCTTATCTCGGGTGCGGGATTTGACGATATGACGCTGTTTTTGATCGGTTTCGGCGCGCCTTTCGGATTATTATTTCTCACGCTCTTTCTCGCAAACCTTTTGTCTTATATCATGATCGACGATGAAAGCATCGTTTTTCCCGTGACGCGCGCTCCGCGATTAAGATTCAAACGGAACAAAGTCCGTTTTGCCGATATCGAATATATAGAAATTCAGGATTACAAGGGCGACAAGATCGTTACAGAAAACACGGCTTTTTATCTTTTCACGCTCAAAGACGGAACCGCTTTTAAAGAGGCTCTGTATATTTACGGCAAAAAGCGCGAGCGCGAAATCGTCTCAATGCTTAAAAGCAAAGTCGCTTTTAAATAATCAGAACAAACGCGAAAATGAACGATATAAACACTAAATTCCTCATCCGCCTTCAAAAATCAATAATCTCCGACGGGATCGCGGCGGGGAACGCGCTGGTCATAGGCGATCGGAACGGAGTTTTATTTGAAAATTACGAAGGCGTTTATGACGCCGAAAAGAGCGATCCGGTCGACAAAAACACTCTTTTTCATCTTTATTCGATGACGAAGATTTTTACCGTGATATCGGCGCTCTTGCTGTACGAACGCGGACAGATCGGGCTCGACGATATGATCTGTAAATACATACCGGAATTCGCCGGTATGACGGTACGCGATAACGGCGTTATCAGGCGCGCGGAGAACCGGATGACCGTACGGCATCTGTTTACGATGACTTCGGGGCTGACGTATCTGTACGACAAAACTCCGGACGAGCTGAACGGATTTGTACACGCGTTCGACGAATATAAACCTTGCGGCGCCGTCGGGTTTGCAAAGGCGCTCGCTTCTCTGCCCCTTTCGTTTGAGGCGGGACAGCGGTTCGAATACGGTCTTTCGCACGACGTGCTCGGCGCCGTGATCGAGGCCGTGAGCGGAAAAACGCTCGACAGGTTTTTTGCGGATGAAATACTCTTCCCTCTCGGTATGGATGATACGTTCTTTTATCAGTCCGTACCGGTCGACCGTCTGCCCAGGCTTGCAAAGAATACGGCTTTCAGAGACGGAAGATTCGTAAACATACCTTTGCTCAACAGACCCGTTCCGCTGCTTGAACTGACGGACGGTTCGCATATATTCTCGGGCGGGTCGGGGCTTGTCAGCTCGGCGTGTGATTTTGCCGTATTTCTCTCGGCTCTGACGTCCGGCAAGATTCTGAAGCCGGAAACGCTGGCTCTTATGACGTCGCCGGCGCTCACGGAGGAACAGCGGCGTTGTTACAACCGCGAAGGCGGCGACGAAGCGACTTTCGGGTATGAGCACACGTACGGCTTAGGCGTCAGAGTGCAGGACAAAATATCAACCGAGCGGCGCGGCAGTATCGGCGAATGGGGCTGGTCGGGCGCGCTCGGAACGTGGTTTTTCGTCTGCCCGGAGTTTGATCTCTGGTTATTGTACCTGCATCAGCATTCGCCGTCGGAATTCAGAAAATACATAATACCTTTAAGAAACGCATTTTACGACAGGAGCGATAAAAAATGATACAAAGGATGAAGCCTCGCACGGCGAAGATCGGCGTTTTCGGCGTGGGACACGCCGTTTACTGGGAACAGTTTCCGGGTTTGCTCGAAAAATTACTTGAATATCACGAAGATTTCAAACGCATCGTTGAAGAAAACGGCGTTACGGTGATCGATTACGGCATGGTCGATTCGAGCGAAAAGTCTTACGGGACTTTGAAGAAAATCAAAGCCGACGGGGCGGACGTTCTGTTCTGCAATATGCTCACTTACGCGACCTCGTCCGTTTTCGCGCCGATAATACGCGACGCGGATCAGCCGGTCGTGCTGACGGCGCTTCAGCCGCTGCATCATATGGATTACGGCCGCGCGAATACGAGAGAACAGCTTGAAAACGACTGTATATGCTCCGTGCCGGAATTCACCGGGGTCGCGATACGTATGGGCAAAAAGGTCGCTGACGTGATAATCGGCACGCTTTACGGAGACGGTAAAGTCAAAGAAGCCGTCGCCGAATGGTGCGATATTGCGAAGGTATTACACGATCTGCGCGGCGCGCGTTTCGGCCTTATGGGGCACGTGCTCGAGGCGATGTACGACATGCACGCCGACCCGACGGCGATATCGGCAGCTTTCGGCGTACACGTACCGCTATACGAGGTCGACGACGTTATAAAAGTTTGGCAAAGCGTTACGGATGATGAAACGGAAGAAAAAAAGCATCTCATACTCGACGTGTTCGACACGCCCGATCCCGTTTCAGATCCGCTGACGGAAAAACTGACCGAGGAAGATCTCAACAAAGCCGCGAAGACGGCGGCGGCGCTTGAAAAATTCGTCGCCGAAAATAAGCTGACCGGTCTTGCGTATTATTATAACGGTCTGCCCGGCTCACTTCACCGCGACGTCGTGAGTTCGTTCATAGTCGGCAATTCGATCCTGAACGCAGAGGGCGTGCCGATGTGCGGCGAGTACGATATAAAGACGTGCATAGCCATGTTCATTATGGACAGGCTCGGCATGGGCGGCAGTTTTGCGGAATTCCATCCTTTTGACTTTGACGAGAATTTCATTTTCGTCGGTCACGACGGACCGCATCATATCGCCGTCGCCGAAGGGCGGCCGATACTGCGCAGTCTCAAAAAGTACCACGGCAAACCGGGGTCCGGCGCGTCGGTCGAATTCAAACTCAAAGAAGGTCCGATCACGTTACTCGGCATAACGCAGACCTGCGGCGGCAAATTCAAATTCGTCATAGGCGAAGGAGAGTCGAAAAAAGGACCGATACCGCCGACCGGCAACACCAACACGCGCGGATTTTTCGGCGACGACTGCCGCGATTTCGTCAAGCGCTGGGTAACCGAAGGTCCTACGCACCATTACGCGCTCGGTATCGGTCACCGCGCGCAAACGCTTAAAAAGATCGCCGACGTTTTGCATATCGAAAGCGTGATAGTAAGATAAACGAAGAAAAATCAGAAAAGAAAGGAAAAAAACATGAGAACTATACAGGTTACGGGAAATGGTTCGGTCAAGGTCCGCCCCGACCTTACCGTAATGAACGTGACTCTCGAAGGCACGGAAGACACGTACGCCGCGGCGCTGAAAAGATCGGCGAAAGATACGGAGGCTCTGAAAGACCGCTTCGAGGGTTTCGGTTTTGCGCGGACGGAGATCAAGACTCTGCGCTTTCACATATACGAAAAATTCGAGACAGTCGAAGACGATGAAAACAAGGGAAGATACAAACAGCGTTCCGTCGGTTTCTGCTTCGATCACGAAATGAAAATCGAGTTCGGTTCGGATAACGAGCTGCTCGGAAAGATCGTGTTTTCTCTCGCGCACGGCGATATCAGACCGCGTTTCGATATAACGCACACCGTGAAAGACCGCGAAAGAGTTAAAAAGGATCTTATAGGCAAAGCGGTCGCGGACGCGAAAGAAAAAGCGGAGGCGCTCGCCGCGGCCGCCGGCGTAACGCTTTGCAGGATACAGTCGATAGATTACACGCACGGCGAATACGTAATGGAAGTCAATCCGCTTCGGGAGTTCTGCAAGACTGCCGATTTTGCCGACGGCGGATTCGGCGGCTATACGTTCGACATAGAACCCGAGGATATAGAAATATCCGATTCGGTAACGGCGGTCTGGGAAATAGAATAATAAAAAACCGGCAGAACGCTTTTTTCTGCCGGTTTTCTTACTGTGTACTGTTGACAAACGGAGAAGGATATGGTATTATCGGTAATGTCCGTATCAAAATACAAAATTCCGGGGAGCAGGATAATGAAAGATAAAGTCAAAGGATTACTGACAGACACTGCCATATACACAGCCGCGTTTGCTGTCGCCGCTTTTCCGTTTGCTTTTACAGACAATATTTTCGCCGCGTCGGCTGTATTCACGGCGGCGGCTACGGTTTTCATTTTCGTGTTTACCGTGATGCTGAAAGACGTTTCCGTCTACGACCCTTACTGGAGCGTCGCGCCGCCCGTTATCGTGCTCGCCTGCATGATAAAATACGGTCTGTGGAACGTAAACTCGTTCATTCTGCTCGCAGTCATAACCGTCTGGTCGGTAAGGCTTACGGTCAACTGGTATATAACTTATAAAGGCATCGGCCGCGAAGACTGGCGTTACGCTCAGTACCGCGAAAAATATCCGCCGTTCGTATTTCAGCTCATCAGTTTCGTAGGGCTTCAGTTCGTTCCGACGGCGGTCGTATACGCGGGGCTCACCGGCGTTCTGTTTTCGATACAAAAAACAGAGTTCTCCGCTCTGTCGCTGTTCGGCGTTATAATAAGTTTGTGCGCCGTAGGGCTCGAATTCGTATCCGACCGGGCGATACACGGATTTCTTCGCGAACACAAAGGTGAAAACAGAACGTGCGACGTATCGGTATGGAAATATTCGCGCCACCCAAACTATCTCGGCGAGATGTCGTTCTGGTGCGGACTTTACCTTTATTTCGCCGCGCTCTGCCCGGAGATCTGGTACGCCGGGCTCGGAGTTTTATCAATAATAATTCTGTTTCTTTCGGTTTCCGTGCCGATGATGGAGCGGCATAACGAAAAACGCCGCCCCGATTACGCGGAGTACAAAGCGAGGACTTCGGCGGTGCTGATACTGCCGAACAAAAGACGGTAAACAAAAAAACGCGAGCGATCGCGTTTTTTTACTGAAATACAGTCAGATTTTTCGGATTTTTGCGACTAATATACAGAGAACTGCAGAACTCAACGGAGAAAAACGATGGAACACGGTGCGGAAAACTATCAAAAATATCTTTCCGGCGACAGGAACGGGCTGACCGGGATCGTAGCCGAATACCGCGACGGGCTGATACTCTACATAAACGGCATCGTGCGCGATATAATCGCCGCGGAGGATATCGCGGAAGACACGTTTCTGCGGCTTATCGTCAAAAAGCCGTCGTTTGACGACAGATCGGCGTTTCGGACGTGGCTTTACGGTATAGGCAGACACATCGCGTACGGCAGACTGCGTAAAGAAAGACCGGAAAGACGCTGTCAGATCGACGATAATACGGCGGACGGCGAAGATCTCGAGGCGGCTTACATAAAGACCGAGTCGAACAGGATACTTCACTCGTGCCTGAAAAGGCTGGCGGCTGACAAATACGAGCTTATATGGTTATCATATTTTGAAAATATGAGCGCAAAGGATATCTCCGCCGTGACCGGCAAAAGCGAGACGGCAGTCTACAAGGCTCTGTCAAGGGCGCGCGCCGAGCTTAAACAAATGCTTTTGAAAGAAGGTTTCAATTATGAGAACTTATGAGGAAACAGTTGAAAATATACTTAAGAAAAAAGAAATATACGACGAAAAACAGAAAAAACGCGGTAAGATCTTATCGGTCGCGGCGCTTGTCGCCGTGTTCGCGATAGTATTCACGGCGGTACCCCTCTCGATATTCATCATAGCGAAAAACGCAGGCTCGCCCGCTGATACGGGCGCCGTATCCGCGACAGATACCGCCCGCCTTGTCGAAGAGACGGCAGCGCCGAATCCCATAAAGCCGACCGACAAATCTGAAGAAACCGGCTTACCCGTAGTAAGACTTAATTATACGGAAAACGACAAAAACAACGGTACGTTCATACTGTCCGGAAGCGTCGCTTCCGGCGATCTGATCGTCGGCTCGCCGGTCTCGGACAGTATAAAAAGAACGCTGTCGATCCGTTACAGCGGCATCGTGCGCGTAAAGGTAAGAGCGTCCACCGACGGAGGAATAGAGCTGACGAGCGATCCCGAGGCGGTTTTCGAAAACCCGGGAGACACCGTGGATTTTGAATTTTCATACAGATACAAGGAAGGCTCCGTCTGCGGTCGCGTTTGTCTGAAATGCGATATAGAGCTGGACGGTATGATAATGATAGAGCCGGGTGTGTCATTCGGCACATATTACGGATTTGCGGCGAAAATAAACGGCTGCGATTTCTTCACCTTCTATAATCCGGAATGCGAGGATGAAATAAGATCGCTTTACCGCAGCGCGGCGTACCGTTTCGGCGACGTGATAACGCCTGCAGTTCATTACGACGGCGGAGAATATTCTGCGGACGTGCCGTCATTCTGTCTCGATCCTTATATGCCTGATTATTACAACAATCCGGCGTGCGAAGAACTCCGTATGCTGTTTGAAGCGAAGCCCGCCGATATAACGGTGGAAGAAGCCGGATTTCCGACCGATAATAATACCGTTTTCATAGGCGGAACCGTCGGCGCGCCGGAAGGCTCTTACCTTGCAAAAACGCCCGGATCGCTTGAAGGCAAGCAGGTAATTTTCAAGTGTTACGGTCATA
>JAEEJH010000139.1 GCA_016281775.1 Clostridiales bacterium
CATTTATTACCGCAGGATAAGACCTCTGCTCGAAGGGCTTTCGGGCGCGGTCACCGTAAGAGTGCCGGAGGGCGATATATCGAAAGCCGTCGGTCATAAAAAAGCAAACAAAGAACGGCTGATCAAAGAAACCGCCGTTACGGATATAAAATTCATCGAAGGAGACCTTCCGCCTTACACGGCTGAAATCGTCTGAAAAAAATGTACTTAAAGTCTATCGAATTACAGGGTTTCAAATCGTTTCCCGAAAAAACGACGCTCACTTTCAAAGAAGGCATCACCGTCATAATCGGACCGAACGGCAGCGGTAAGTCGAACATCGCCGACGCGATGCGCTGGGTGCTCGGCGAGGGCTCGTCCCGGAACATTCGCGGAACGAGGATGGAAGACATCATCTTCGGCGGCAGCGAGACGAGAAAACCGAGCGCGTTCGCGCAGGTGTCTCTGACTCTCGACAACTCGTCGGGTGAACGCATACCGATCGAATACGACGAGGTGACGGTCACGCGCCGCTATTTCCGCGGCGGAGACAGCGAATACGCTATAAACGGCAAAAGCTGCCGTCTTAAAGATATAAACGCGCTGTTCATGAACACGGGCATCGGCAAGGGCGGCTACTCCGTCATAGGTCAGGGCAAGATCGCCGATATCGTATCTCAGAAGAGCGAAGACAGGCGCGCCGTGTTCGAAGAGGCGGCGGGCATTTCAAAATACAAGTTCTCGAAAAACGAAGCCGAGAAAAAACTCGCCGTAACGAGAGACAACCTTACGAGACTGTACGACATAAACAACGAACTCGCCGCGCGCATCGGACCGCTCGAGCGCGAATCAGAAAAGGCGAGACGTTATATGGATATATACGAAGAAAAACGCCGCCTCGACGTCGCGCTCTGGCTCTACGACATGGCGGAGCTTACCGAACGCATCGGTTCGCTTCGCGGCACGTACGAGATATACGCCACCGAGCTCGAAGCGACCGAGGCGGAGGCCGAGCGCCTCACGGCGCAGACCGGCGAATGCTTCGACCGTCTGCAGAGCATAAAGCACGAGACGGAAAAATGCAACACCGAACTGTCGAACGCTCAGAACGAACGCGCCGAAGCGTCGAGCAAAGCGGCTTTCGCCACGGCCGACGCGACGCACCTGCGCGAAAAGATAGCCGAACTGCATGCGCGCGCCGAGACGCTTTCGTCTCAGCTTTCCGAAGCGAAAAAACGCGCTCTCGAAAAAGAAAACGCGCTCATGTCGTGCCGTGCGAAACAGACGGAATGTTCCGCGGCGCTCGAAGAAAAAGAAAAGGCTTTCAATACCGTCTGCGAAAAGATCGATTTTCTCGCCGATCAGATATCAGCGCTCGAAGAGACGATCAAACAGCTTGAATCGGAAGAGATAGATCTGCGGATAAAGCTCACCGTCACCGACACCTCCGACAAAAACGACGCCGAAAAAGACGCCGGTCTGAAAGAGCAGATCGCCGCGCAGAGCGGTATAATAGAAGCGCTTCAAAAAGAACTCGAAGAGGCGAAAAAGACCGAAGACTCGTACGAAGCCAAACGCAAAGAGGCGGAGGGCAAGTCCGACGCGGCGAAAGAAAAGATCGCGGATACCGAAGAGAAGATCGCTTCTTGCAGATCGGCTCTCGGAGAAGCCGAGGTCGCTTATCAGGTCGCGGAGCGCAAAGCCGAAACGCTGAAGCGTATGGAAGAGCTTTTCGAAGGCTATTCGCGCGCGACGCGCTTCGTAATGGACGAATACAAAAAAGGCAATATCAGAGGCAAGATATACGCCCCCGTGTCGCAGATAATCTCCGCGCCGGAAAAATACACGACGGCGATAGAATGCGCTCTCGGCTCGGCTCTGCAGAACATAGTCGTTGAAGACGAGGCGGCGGCGAAAGCCGCGATGTACGCGCTCAAAGCCGCGGGAGCCGGACGGGCGACGTTTCTGCCGGTGGCGACGGTCAGACCGTCGTATCTGTCGCAGGATATAAGAGAACTTAAGGCATGCCCGGGCTTCGAAGGCGTTGCTTCGGATCTCGTCGGGTGCGACGTGAAGTTTTCAGACATACGTTCCGCCCTGCTCGGCAGAACGGTCGTATTTGACAACATAGACAACGCCGTATACTGCGCGAGAAAATTCGGATATAAAATAAGAATAGTCACGCTCGACGGTCAGCAGATAAACGCCGGCGGCTCGTTTACGGGCGGTTCAGGCGTTAAAGACAGCGGGATCCTCTCGAGATCCCGCGAGATCGAAGAACAGAATAAGATCAAAGCCGAACAGAAAAGCAAAGCCGACGAACTTTCGAAAAAGATCGGGGCTCTCTTAAAAGAAGCGGCGGAACTCAAGGAACAGAGAGACCGGTACGACGCCGAAGAGGGCATACTCGCGGCGCTCACGAACGAAGCGAAAACGGCTTCGTCGGTCGCGAAGGCGAAGCTCGACGAGGCAGGCGCACGGCTCGACGCCGTCTACGCCGAGATCAACGGCGTGGCGGAACTCGCCGAAGCGCGAAAAAAAGAGCGCGAGCAGGACGAAAAAAAGCGGGCGGAGATCGCACAGCGTATAAAAGAACAGACTCAGAAATCGCTCGACCTCGACGCGCTGATGGACGAAGCCGGCAAGGAACAGCAGAAACTGCGCGCCGAGCTCGAAGCGGCGAGGATAGCCGCGGCGGAAAACGAACGCGACCTTTCGGCGGCGAAAACGCTTTTCGAAGAAGCCGAAACGGCGGTCGCCGAACTCACTGCCGCGCAGAGCGACACGGCGGCGGCGCTGAAACGCCAGCAGACGAGGCTCGACGAAACGCGCGAAAAGACACAGACCGCGCAGACCGATATAAGCGGATGCGACGAGCGGATCAAAACGCTGACAGACCGCATCGCCGCCCTCTCCGCTCAGGCTGAAGAAGCCGAGGCGAAATACACGCAGTCGCGCCGCGACGAAATAGAAAAGAACGAAAAGAAACAGCAGCTCACCGAAAAGAAGATACAGTCGGAATCGCGGCTCGAATCGGCGGAGGCGGAGCGCGACAAACTCAAGACCGTGCTTGAAGAGAACTACGGGCTCTCTTACGTCGAAGCGAAGGACAAATTCGTCGAGTACGACTGCCCCGAGGTCAACGAAAGCACGCGTCCGGCGCTCTTCAAACGGCAGACCGAGCTTAAAAACAAGCTCCGCGCTCTCGGCAGCGTGAACGTGAACGCGATAGAAGAATACGCCGAGGTCAAAAAGCGCCACGACGCGCTGACCGAAAACATCGAAGACCTCGCAAAGTCCGAAGCCGAGCTCAACGAGATCGCCGAGCGGCTCGACCGCGAGATGAAAACGAGCTTTGAAGCCGCGTTTGAGAAGATAAACGAGCATTTCGGTCTGGTATTCAGACGGCTTTTCGGCGGCGGCACGGCGGAGCTCGTGCTCCGCGAGCCGGATAACGTGCTCGAATCGGGCATAGACATAAACGTCGCCCCTCCGGGAAAAATAATAAAGAGCCTTTCGCTTCTGTCGGGCGGCGAGCAGTCGTTTGTCGCGATCGCGATATATCTCGCTCTGCTCGAAGTCAACCCGACTCCGTTCATAATGCTCGACGAGATAGAGGCGGCGCTCGACGACGTGAACGTCGACCGTTTCGCGCGCTACGTCCGCGAAACGCAGGACAGTACGCAGTTCATCCTCATAACGCACCGCCGCGGCACCATGGAGGTCGCGGAGAAGATGTACGGCATCACGATGCCGGTCAAGGGCATTTCGAAAGTGCTCTCGCTCGACATCTCCGAAATAGAACAAAAGATAGGCAAACTCGATTGAAGGTGATCACATGGGATTTTTTGAAAAACTCAGACAAGGTCTTTCGAAGACCAAAAACGCCATATTCGGGCGTATAAAAGATTTATTCATCTCGATGCGCAAGGTCGACGAGGATATGCTCGACGAGCTTGAAGAGATACTGATAACCGCAGACGTCGGCGTCGAGACGACCGAAAAGATAATCGCCGCTCTGCGCAGAAAGATACAGGAAGACAGACTGACCGAGAGTGAAGACGTATATAAGGCGCTCAAAGAGATAATCTCGTCGATGATAGACGACGGCGAGCCGCTCGATCTGTCGAGCAAACCGTCGGTAGTGCTCGTCATCGGCGTCAACGGCGTCGGCAAAACGACTTCGATAGCGAAGATCGCGTCGTATCTCAAAGGCGAAGGCAAAAAAGTCATCCTCGCCGCGGCGGACACTTTCCGCGCCGCCGCCGCGGATCAGCTCGGCATATGGGCCGACCGCATAGGCGTAGATATGATACGCCACGACGAAGGGTCCGATCCGGCTTCGGTCGTGTTCGACGCGATAGCCGCATCGAAAGCGAGAGGAGCCGACGTGCTGATAATCGACACGGCGGGCAGACTTCACAACAAAAAGAACCTTATGGACGAACTTTCCAAGATCGACCGCGTTATAAACCGCGAACTGCCGGGCGCAGCAAGGGAAACTCTGCTCGTGCTCGACGCGACGACCGGGCAGAACGCCGTGATCCAGGCGAAAGAATTCTCGAACACCGCAAAGATCACGGGGCTGATATTAACGAAGCTCGACGGCACGGCGAAGGGCGGCATAGTCATCTCCGTAAAGGACGAGCTCGGCATCCCGGTAAAATTCATCGGCGTGGGCGAAAAGAAAGACGATATGCAGCCGTTTGTCGCGTCGGATTTCATAGAGGCGCTGTTCGAATGAAAACGGTACTCGCTTCAAACAACAAAAAGAAACTCGCGGAGCTGTTCGCGATCATGCACGACGATCTGCCCGGCAACGAACTTTTACTGCTCTCCGATATAGGTTGCTGCGGCGATATCGAAGAAGACGGCTCGACCTTCGAAGAGAATTCGAAGATAAAAGCTTCCGTACCGGCGTCGCTCGGGTATATCGGAGTCGCCGACGACTCGGGGCTCTGCGTGGACGCGCTCGGCGGCGCGCCGGGCGTATACTCGGCGAGATATTCGGGCATGGGCGACAGGGCGAACCTCGAAAAGCTGCTGTACGAGCTGCGCGACGTGCCGGATAAAGAACGCACGGCGAAATTCGTCTGCGTGATGACGGCGGTGTTCCCCGACGGCAGAGTCGTGCAGGCGAGAGGCGAAGCGCACGGGCTGATACTGCGCGAACAGCGGGGCTCATCCGGCTTCGGTTACGACCCCGTGTTCCTCTATCCGCCGCTCGGGCTGACCTTTGCGGAGCTTGAGCCTGAGCAAAAAAATCTCATCTCGCACAGGGCGAGAGCGCTTGCCGCTTTCTGTCCCCTGTTCAGAAAGGAACTTTCAAAATGCTGACGTCGAAACAGAGAGCGTATCTGAAAAATCTGGCTCAGAGCATACAGCCGATATTCCAGGTCGGCAAAAACGAGATATCCGACAATATGGTGAAGCAGATATCCGACGCGCTTACGGCGAGGGAACTCGTCAAGGTATCCGTGCTCGAGAATTCTCAGTACACCGCGCGCGAGGCGGCTGACACGATCGCCGAAGCCACTTCGTCTGACGTGGTGATAGTTATCGGAAACAGATTCGTGCTTTACCGCGAGACGACCGACAAAAAAAGATACGAAAACAGAATAATACTTCCGAAATGAACAGCTTTGAAGAATATATAAAAAAGAACCTCTCGAAGCCGCGTTACGAACATTCCGTTTCGGTGGCGGAAACGGCGAAAAAGATCGGCGAGGGGTTGGGCCTGCCCGACCGGGATATAACAGAACTTTATACGGCGGGACTTTGCCACGATATCGCGAAGGAACTGCCTAAGGACGAGCAGGCGAAAATCATAGAAAAACATCAAACCCTGTCGGAAGACGACAAGATCAGCCGGTCAACGCTTCATCAGCTCGCCGGCGCTTATCTGGCAAGAGAGCTCTTCGGGATAAACGACAGGATATTCGGTATGATAAGATATCACTGCACGGGATCGCCCGACATGACGCTTTGCGAAAAGATAATCTTCATATCCGATTATATAGAACCTTTGCGCGAGCACAAAAGCTGCGTGCTTCTGCGCGAATATTTCATCAAGCGGAAACTCGATACGCGCCTGATAGACCTTACGGCGTTAAAGTGCTGCAAGCGCACGCTCGATCTGCTCAGCGCGAAAGGTTACCCCATACACCCGCTTACAGTACAAACGTACGAAAAACTCAAAAAAATCGCATACGAATAAAGCCGCATCAGCGGAGAACGGAGAAAAATATGTCAGAGATCAAAACAGTCAATTTAAGCGAAGCCGAACCTAAACAGATCGCCGAAAAGATAATCGAAGTGCTTGAAGACAAGCTCGCGGCGAACGTACAGCTTCTCGAGGTGAGCAAAAAAACGTCGGTCACGGATTATTTCGTGATCTGCTCCGCAACGTCGTCGACGCAGGTGAAAGCCCTGTCCGACGAGGTCGAGGTCAAACTGACCGAGTGCGGCGTGTCGCCCACGCGCATTGACGGCGCCGCCGGCGGCGACTGGACCGTGCTCGATTTCAACACGGTGATACTCCACGTTTTCACGAAAACGGCGAGAGAATTCTATAAACTCGATAAACTCTGGACGGACGCGTCCGCTAAAAAAGAAGGTGAATGAATTGAAATACGATTTCAAAGCCATTGAACCGAAATGGCAGAAGACCTGGGAGGATCAGGGCGTTTTCCACGCGGAAGATATTTCGGACAAGCCGAAATTCTACGCGCTCGTCGAATTCCCTTATCCGTCGGGCGCCGGTATGCACGTCGGACATATAAAGGCTTATTCGGGTCTTGACGTGGTATCGCACAAGCGCCGCATGGAGGGTTACAACGTGCTTTTCCCGATGGGCTTCGACTCGTTCGGTCTGCCGGCTGAAAACTACGCGATAAAGACGAACACGCACCCGCACGTGATAACCACGAAAAACGTCGAACACTTCAAAGATCAGATGAAGAAGATCGGCTTCGGTTTCGACTGGACCCGCGAGATATCCACTTCTCTGCCCGACTATTATAAATGGACTCAGTGGATATTCCTCAAAATGTTCGATCACGGGCTCGTCTTCCGCGCGAAAACGCTCGTCAACTACTGCCCGCACTGCAAGGTCGTTTTGTCTAACGAAGATTCGCAGGGCGGCAAGTGCGACGTATGCCACAGCGACGTCGTACAGCTGCCGAAAGACGTATGGTATCTGAAAATAACCGAATACGCCGACAAACTGCTCGAGGGGCTCGACTCCGTCGATTATCCCGACAGCATAAAACAGCAGCAGATCACGTGGATAGGCAAATCGACGGGCGCGTTTGTGAATTTCACCGTCGCCGGCACCGACGAAAAACTGCAGATATATACGACGAGATGCGACACGCTTTTCGGCGTGACTTTCATGGTCATGGCGCCCGAGCATCCGATGCTCGACAAATATAAGGATTTGATCAAAAACTGGAGCGAGGTCGAAGAGTACAGAGAAGTCTGCGCGAAAAAGACCGAGTTCGAACGCACTCAGCTCGTGAAAGAAAAGACCGGCGTGCGCCTCGACGGTTTTGAAGCGGTCAATCCCGTCAACGGCAAGAAGATACCCGTATTCATAGCCGACTACGTCATGATGGGCTACGGCACCGGCGCCATAATGGCGGTACCGGCGCACGACCAGCGCGACTGGGAATTCGCAAAGAAATTCGGCGTCGACATCATTCAGGTAATAGAGGGCGGAGATATCGAAAAAGAAGCCTACACCGGCAACGGAAAGATGATAAACTCCGATTTTTTGAACAAATACGACAACAAAGCCGATTCGATAAACGCGATGCTTGAATACCTTTCCGAAAAAGGCATCGGCTCGAAGGGCGTGCAGTATAAAATGAAAGACTGGGCGTTCAACCGCCAGAGATACTGGGGCGAACCGATACCGCTGATACACTGCCCGCACTGCGGCACGGTCGGCGTACCTTATGACGAGCTGCCTCTCGTTTTGCCTGACGTGGAGAATTTCGAACCCGGCACCGACGGGCAGTCGCCGCTTGCCCGCATCCCGTCTTTCGTCAACTGCAAATGCCCGAAATGCGGCGCCGACGCGAAGCGCGAGACCGACACGATGCCTCAGTGGGCGGGTTCGTCGTGGTATTTCCTCCGCTTCATCGATCCGCATAACGACAAGGAATTCGTCGACAAAGACAAGCTCAAATACTGGATGCCGGTAGACTGGTATAACGGCGGTATGGAACACGTCACGCGCCATCTGCTTTACTCGCGCTTCTGGCACAGATTCTTATACGACATAGGCGAGGTCAACACGAAAGAGCCTTACGCGAAACGCTCCTATCAGGGCCTGATACTCGGTCCCGACGGCAACAAGATGAGCAAATCCGCCGGCAACGTCATCGATCCGCTCGATATCGTCGACAAATACGGCGCCGATACGCTTCGCACCTACGTGCTGTTCATGGGCGACTACACCGCCGCCGCGCCGTGGAACGACGACTCGGTAAAAGGCTGCAAACGCTTTCTCGACCGCGTAGCCGCGCTTACCGACATTGCGACAGCAAAAGAAGAAGATCCGAAACTCGAATCGCTTCTCCACAAGACCGTAAAGAAAGTCGGCGAAGATATCGAGGCGATGAAATACAACACAGCGATAGCCGCGCTGATGACGCTGATAAACGAGTTCTACAAAGCCGGCAGCATCACGAAAAACGATCTTGAAACGTTCGTGCTGCTCCTCTCTCCGTTCGCGCCGCACCTCTCTGAAGAGCTCTGGGAGACTCTCGGTCACAGGACGCTTTGCGCGAAGACGAAATGGCCCGTTTACGACGAGGCGAAGACCGTAGACGCGACCGTCGAGATCGGCGTGCAGATCAACGGCAAATCGAGAGGCACGGTAGTCATACCGAAAGACGCCGATAAGGACGAAGCCGTCGCCGCCGTCAAAGGCTCCGAACGCTTCGCCGCCCTGCTCGAAGGCAAACAGATCGTAAAAGAGATCTACGTGCCCGGCAGGATCATAAATCTTATAATAAAGTAAAAAATAAATAAAATATTTTAAGGAGGAACACCATGAAGAACGTCAGGAAAACGGTAAGCCTTTTGCTCGCGGTCGTATTATTGATCGGCATGCTGCCCTTCAATACTTCTGCGGCGACAACCATTTCAAACGTCGCTCTGCTTAACTTCACGACTCCGATCATCGGGCAAACGACCTACAATTGCACGACGGCGTCTCTGCCGGACGGGATACATTATTCCGTCGTCACCGCGACTTGGTACTGTGAAACAGACGGCGTATACCTCGGCAAAAACGACATTTTCGAGAGAAACAAACAGTATTCGTTCGGCCTGGCATTCAGGGCTGACGACGGATACGCGTTCACCGATTCCACGGCCGCGACCGTAAACGGCGGAACAAATCTCGTGGACTGGAATTATTCCGGTTACTCATCAGAAGACGGCGTTTATTTCCTTTGGACGGTGCCGATATACGCTACCGACACTCTCAGCGCGGTCAACGTAAAGGTCAACGCATGGCCCGCCGAAGGCCATAAGGTCTCCGACCTGCCCGCTCCTTACCTCGCGTCCGACGCGCTGTACACTATCAGCCAGTGGAACTGGTACGACGAAGACCATCACTTCGGACTTGAAAGCAGCGATACGTTTGAAGGCGGCGTGCATTATTCTCTGCTTGTCCAGTTGATCCCGAAGAGCGGATATAAATTCGGATCGTCCGTAACGTTTACGATAAACGGCAAAAGCGATAAGGTCGATCAGTCCAGATCGAGCGTAAGAGCTCAAAACCTTGCCGAGCTGCGTTCCGTGACGGTTGTCGCCGAACGGAGCGTAGGCGTTATCACGGTCAACGGATACGAAAAGCCGGTCACGGGTCAGCGCGTATCGGATATGCCCTCGTTCAGCGTACCGGGCGGCGTTCCGTACAATCTGGTTTCGGCGGGCTGGTACAATTCGTCCGACGCGGCGATGAGCGGCTCCGACACGTTCGTAAGCGGCCAGAGCTATTACGTCGCCGGCGTCGTACAGCTTGACGACGGATATTCGTTCTCCGCGGACGGGATCGAAATAGAGATCGGCGCCAAGATCGATTTCAGCAGATCCATCATGGTAAACAATACTCTCTATTTCTACACCACGGCTGTGACCCCCGCCGCCGGTCTTATAAACGACATAAGAATAACGCTGCCCGAACCGCAGATCGGTCAGACTCCGGCGGACCTGCCCGACCCCGCGATCCCGTCGGGCGTGAACTACTCGATAGCCTCGTTCTCATGGACGCACGAATATACAGATACAGAAAGGCTGGCGCTGAAACCCACCGACAGATTCCATGCGGACGTACAGTACTCCTGCAACATTATGATCGAACCGCAGAACGGTTACGCGTTCTCGGCTAACGCCACGGTGTACATAAACGGCTCTCCCGACCTTGTCGATACGGATTACTCGGAAGAAAAGAGCACCGGGCAGTACGCCGTATGGAGCGTTTCTCATACGCTTACGGGCGGCTCCGAAGAAGGACTTATCTCGGAAATACGCCTCGAAGGATTCAAAGTTCCGCGCATCGGTCAGACCGTTCAGGAAAATTTCCTCGGCGTGAACGTACCGAAAGACGCGCCGTACACCGTCGCCGCCATAGGATGGGCGACCGGTGAGACGTCTCTGTCGGCAAGCGACACGTTTGAAGCGGGAAAAACGTATTATATCGTGTGCCGCGTCGCTCCCGCGGAAGGCCGCTATTTCGACCCGTCGATGCTTCCGACGGTTTACTTCAACGACTCCTCGGAATACGTCTCGAGTTCCGGCATGGCGGTAGACTCCAACGGTACTCTGCTTTTCATCTCGGCAACGTTTACGCCTCTTTCCGCCTCACAGCTTCAGACTATCACGGAAGTGCGCGTTGAAGGCTTCACCGAGCCGAAAGCAGGTCAGACCGTTGCGGAGAACCTCAGAACTTTGAACACCTCGACTTCGCAGTTCACCGTTCAATATTTCTGGATCAAAAACCATACGACGCAAATGAAGTCGAACGAAACGTTTGAAGAAGGCGTACCGTATTTCCTGTACATCTACGCCATACCCAAAGACGACTACCGCTTCGATCCAAGCCGTCTTCCGAACGTATATATCAACGGCGCAGCGGATTATATAGATTCCGATTTTATCAGAGTCAACGACACCGGCGACTTAAACGTATTCTCGATCGACTTTTATCCGTCCGACATAAAGTACGGTGACGTCAACGGCGACGGCAAGATCGACGGCAAAGACCTCATAAGACTGCGCAAACATCTCGTCGGAGCCGAAGTTGAGATCGGTGCAGGCGCCGACGTCAACGGCGACGGCACTGTAAACGGTAAAGACCTTATCAGACTGCGCAAATATCTGCTTACGGAAGACGAGTCCCTGCTCGGCAATCCGTAAGTAACGCAAAAAAACGTCCGTATCTGAGTTTTCGGACGTCAAAAACGGATTTTCTGTTCGCTCGGCTCATCTGCGCCGGGCGAACGGCGTATATCGCGCGGATCGCGTTTTGCGCGCGGCGCCGCGTTTTCGATCTCAATCTCTTTCGGAGGCAACAATGAAAAATTTCAGAGCGATCATCAGCCTTTTACTCTCCGCCGTGCTTCTGCTCGGCATCATGCCGCTCGGCGCTTTCGCCGCGGCGGCGATCACTGAAGCCGCCGTGATAAATTTTGAAATACCCGAAACGGGGTCGACCGCTGCCGAAGCGGCGACCGCTTCCGTACCCGCCGGCGCGCATTACGCCGTGACCGAAGCGGGCTGGTACTGCGAAACGGACGAAGAGGATATGGAGCCCGGCGACGTTTTCGAGAGAACGAAAAAGTATTCGTTCGGTTTAAGCCTTGCGGCGGACCCGGGGTACGGATTCTCTTCTTCGACCGACGCGAAGATCAACGGCGGCACGGACCTCATAGATTACGACTTTACCTGTTACGACGAAGAAACAGACCTCTTTTACATATGGACGCTGCCGTTTTATCCGGTATTCAACGGAACCTCGACCGCTCTGCTCTCCGTCAACGTGTTCGCCGACGAGATGCCGAGACCCAACTCCGAAGTGATCGAACTTTCCGACCCTTACGTCGACGAATCCGCCGGATATACGATAACAGACTGGTTCTGGCGCGACGAAACCGCCGGCGGCAGCATGGATGAAAACGACTGGTTCAGCGAAGGCAGAGAATATACGCTCTGCGTCACTCTGACTCCGTGCGACGGTTATGAATTCGCGCAGTCGCTTGAATTTCTTTTGAATTCCGGATCCGCGCTCGTCGATACCGAAAATTCGGTCGTGGAAGACCGTTACACCGCGATACTGCGGACCGTGCCGATCGAAGCGCAGTATCCGCCGCAGAGCGGCGTCGGGATCATAACCGTGAACGGATACGACGCGCCGGTCATAGGGCAGAGCGTATCCGCGTCGCCCGCGATCTCCGTGCCCGACGGCGCCGGATATCACGTCGCCTCCTCCGGCTGGTACAGATCGAACGGAGCCGCGATGAGCCCCGTCGATACGTTTGCCGCAAATTCGAAGTATTACGTTTACTGCGTGATCGAACTCGACGAAGGCCTTGAATTTGCAGACTCGGTCTCGCTCGATACGGCCGCGCCGACGGATTTCGGCAAAACCTACATCGACGGCACGGCGCTTCACCTCTATACGACGCCGACTTACGCGTACGCGGGGCTGATAAGAGAAATAGACATAACGGTGACCGGCAGACCCGAACCCGGGCTGACGCCGGAGGATCTGCCCGAGCCGACCGTTCCTTCGGGGAAAAACTACAGGATCGTCGAATGTATGTGGTACTGCGATACGACGCGCGAAGAAATGTACGAAGACGACCCATTCGAAGCGGGTTATTATTATTCGTACAATATCGTTATCGAGCCGCTCAACGGCTTCGGTTTCTCCGTCGGCGCGGCGGTACGCATAAACGGTTCATCCGATACAGTCGACGCGGACAATACGTATATTTCGCATAACAATCTTTATTCGGTGTGGACCGTGCCGGCTCAGGCCGCGGCGGTATCGGAACCCGAACTTATAACGGAAGTAAACGTCAGCGGCTTCACCATGCCGACCGTCGGACAGACCGCGGGCGAAAATCTCGCGGCGATAACCGTCGGAGCCGACGCGCACTATACGCTCGAATCGGCGCGCTGGCGCTGTTCCTCCGGCGGCGACCGTGAAATGGGCGACTCGGAGGTCTTCGAAGAAGGCAAATATTATTATGCGGCGTTCGTCGTCAAGCCGGAATACGGTTATTATTTCGACGCGTCGACGCTCCCCGCCGCGCTCGTCAACGGCTCGGACGAACACGTAGACGCCGATAATACGCGGACGTACGGCGAAGGATCCGTCATATTCTATACCGCGGACCTGCTGCCCGGATCAGCCGCCGGAATAAATTACGGCGACGTAAATAACGACGGCAAGACCGACGGCAAAGACCTCATAAGACTGCGCAAGCATCTCGTCGGAGCAGACGTCGAGATCGGCCCGGGCGCCGACTGTAACGGCGACGGAGAGATAAACGGCAAAGACCTGATAAGGCTCCGCAAATATCTGCTTACAGAAGACGCTTCTCTTCTCGGCCCGCAGTAAACTGCCGTAATTTCCGGCGGACTCTTCATAAAGAAGAGCCCGCCGGATTTTTATTACGATTTTATTTAAAAACTATATTTACTTTTTTTAAAATACGTGATATAATGATATCCAGAAGAATTATCTTATAATAAAACGGAGGGGAAATATGAAAAGATTCATCAAAGCGGTTTGTTTTATGCTCGCCGCCGTGCTGATCGCCGGCGTTATGCCGGTCGGCTCGCTCGCCGTGGAAAGCATCGGCAGCGTGGAGATCGTCGGCTACGAGTCTCCCGTTTCCGGTCAGACCGCCGGCTCGGCGGTACTGCCCGTGCTGGCTGACGATTCGCAGTGCGAGATAGTCGAATACAGCTGGTACTGCGACAGCGACAATATGGCTGTAACGTCCGAAGCCGTTTTCATACGCACCAAGATGTATTCGCTCAACATCGTGATCAGCGCAAAGGGCGGCTGTTCTTTCGAAGACGGCGTTTCGGCAACGATCAACGGAGGCACGGACCTCATTGATTACGGCTACTGCAGCATCATGGAGGACGGCAAGAAGCTGTCGATATGGACGGTGCCCGAAAATCCTCTGCCTTCGGGAGAGGCCGATTACATACACACGGTTGACGTTAAAAACTTCTTCAAGCCTCTTATCGGATCGACCCCGGCGAATACGGATCTGCCGACCGTCAGTTCCTACGCCGCGTATACGATAACCGAAGCGTACTGGTACTGCGAAACGGACGGAGCGGCGCTTGCCGATAACGGCAAGTTCGAGAGCGGCAAGGCGTACTCTCTTTGCATGACGTTCGAACCGCTCGAAGGCTTTGACTTTGCCGACGATCTTACGTTCACGATCAACGGTTCAACCGCGCTTGTTAACCTCTCTTTGTCGGGCGCCGAGTCTTCTGAGAGCGCGTTTTTGCGCACCGTCCCGATAGGCGCGCTGCGCGAATATATAAAGTCGGTCACCGTGAACGGCTACGTTCCGCCGCTGATCGGAAAGAGCGTTTCCGATATGCCGGCCTTTACCGTGCCCGACGGCGCCAACTATTCGGTCGGCGGATATTCGTGGATATGCGAGACCGACGGCGACGTTTATCTCGATTCCTCCGACACTTTTGAGGAAGGCAAGAAATATTACGTAACGGTCGAGATTTACGCAGCCGATGAATGTGAATTCTCCTCATCGCCGAGTCTCAGCTTCGGCGGCACCATCGACAGTATCGATACGATGATCGGCACGACTTATATCTGTCTCGTTTCGGCGGCGAGCGGCGTTTACACCGACGTGGTCACGTCGGTGAACGTTACCGGTTATACAAAACCCCTCGTCGGGCAGACGGCGGCGGAAATTCCTTCTCTGTCCGTACCGGACGGCGCTCATTACGCCATCACAAACGAAGCCTGGTACTGCGACACGACGAACCGTTATATGAACGAAGAAGACGCTTTCGCTTTGGGCAATCAGTATTCGCTTTATCTCAAGGTCTGGGCGGAGGACGGCTACTGTTTCACCAAGGAAACAGCGTATTACGTGAACGGCGGCACCGAGTACGTCGACGGATTCTATTCGGGCGTCGATTCGGTCACCACGCTCGGTATCTGGACGGTATCGGTTTACCCCGACGACAACGCCGACCCTAAAATAGAAAAAATAAATATCCTCGGCACGGTCGATCCGATCGCGGGCACGACTCCCGACGACGTTCTCGGCAGTCTCTCTGTTGTCGGCGGCTCGCGTTACGGTATCGAAAGCGCCGTCTGGTACGACGTTACCGACCCCGAAGAGATTAACGAGGTCGGTCACAGCGCGAAATTCGTCAAAGGCCGCAGATATTCTCTCTCCCTTTACGTAAAAGCCGAAAGCGGATTTTATTTCGATGAAAACACGAAACTTCTCATAAACGGCAAAACGAACCTTGTCGACCCTGAATCGAGTTATATAGACAACGATCCTTCCGCCGGCGCCGGATACGTGATCCGGACCGTCGCGATCACATCGGAAGAATATACGCCTCTGACCGAAGTGCGCGTTACCGGCTACCGTCCGCCCCTGATCGGGCAGACCGCGGCGGAAAACCTCTCTTCGCTCGAATTCTCGGATGGCGTGATACCGGTCGATATCGGATGGATAATCGATACCGATGGAAGACAGATGGAAGACGACGAAACGTTTGAATCCGGCAAGTCATACTATATCTATTTCAACTTTACCGCCGGCTCGCACTATTACTTCGACGAGGATCTTATACCGGCGACCTGCGTAAACAACTCGGCTTTACTCGTAGACTCCGATTATACGCACTTTAGCGACGATCTGTTCGTTTTCTTCACCGTAAACGTCAGCCCATCCGAAGATAACGGCAAAGAACTGATCACGAAAGTTAACCTGACCGGATTCGTAACGCCCGTCGCGGGTATGACGTTTGCCGAGCTCAAGGCGGCGATAAGCGTCGAAGACGGCGCGCCTTATACGATATACGACATGGCGTGCTTCAGCTACGCAAACGAATCCAACATGGACGACGGCGACCGCTACGAGGCGGGCAAACAGTATTACTTCTACTTCCTGATACTGCCTGACGAAGGTTACGAATTCAACTACGACGCGGGGCTTCCTATGTCATACATAAACGGCGAAAGGGACCTCATAGACGACTACTGGTCCGGTATATATACGTCCGAAGACGGAACGACGATGTTCGGCTTAAGCACGTACGACTTAACGGCTGAAGAAGCGCCCGCGCCGGACTACGGCGACTGCAACGGCGACGGCAAGGTCGACGGCAAAGACCTCATAAGACTGCGCAAGCATCTCGTCGGAGCAGACGTCGAGATCGGCCCGGGCGCCGACGTAAACGGCGACGGGACCGTCAACGGCAAAGACCTCATAAGACTGCGCAAATATCTGCTGACCGAAGACGCTTCTCTTCTCGGCCCGCAGTAAACGCCATCCCCGATAAGCCGCGGGCGGGCGCTTTGCCCGCCCCGGCAGAATAAAAACGTTTCGGAGCAATAATGAAAAAAATAAAGATCACGATCAGTTTTATACTTGCGGCGGCTCTTCTCTTCTGCGCGCTGCCGCTCACTCCGTCCGCCGTGAAAACGGTCGACGAAGTTATGATTTTCAACTATGAATACCCCTTGATCGGTATAACCCCCGCGGATATGCCGAAGATCGATACGCCGGACGGCGCGGATTACGTCATCGACGACTTCTGCTGGTGCCTATACCAGTCGAAAGAGGAACTCGGTATGGACGAACCGTTTCAAGCGGGTGTAAGATACTGCATGATGATACGCATTATCCCGGAGGAAGACTGCGAATTCTCGCGCTTCGTTTCGATAAACGTAAGCGGCGATATCGATCAGGGCGAGCTCCTTATCCGTCCGTATGAAATAACCGTATATACCCCGCCGGTAAAACCGTACGCCGGGCGGATCGCGGAGGTCGTGATAGACGGATTCAAAGCGCCCGAACCGGGGCAGGTCTTCGACTCGTCTTTTGCGGCGACCGTTCCGAACGGCGCTCATTACACGCTTTCCTTGGGTTGGTTTTACAGCATGACGGGAGAATTCGTGCAGTACAACGATAAATTCATTTTAGGCGAATCATACACGTTTTATGCTTACGTCGAGCCGGCTGAAAACTACTGTTTCTCAAACGACGCGGTGTTGATCGTGAACGGCGACGATATGACGGTCGACGAGAAAGCGTCGACGTTCAAAAAAAGCTTTATCGAGATCTATTCAAAGCCCATCCTTCTTTATCCGGATGACGCGGAATTTACGGACCTCGTGGAAGTCTTCGGCGTGACCGATCCGGCAGTCGGACAGACCGCAGGGGAGAATCTGGCGGCGATCACGTTTTCCGACAACTGTATCGCCGCGGATATAGGCTGGAACAGCTCCGCAGACGAATACGTTGAAGAGTACGAAACGTTTTCTCCGGGCGGCGTTTATTATATGTATTTCTGTGTTTTTGCCGCCGACGGCTGCGCTTTCGATCCGCTTTCGTTTCCGCAGATCCTCATAAACGGCAAAAGCGACCTTGTCATAGACGAATACACGTATTATACTCATGCAGACGGACGTCTGATGCTCGTATTCTTCACGCGGAATATGGAGGCGATACCCGATCACGAAAATCCGCCGATAACCGAAGTGAGCGTCAACGGCTTTACGGTCCCGACGGTCGGAGAGACCGCGGACGAGAACCTCGCTCTGCTTACGTCCGACGACGACGCGCCGTACGATTTCAGCGCGCGATGGCACTGCACCGCCGGAGGCGATATTGTCATGGACGGCGGCTCCGTGTTCGAGAAAGGCAAAACGTATTATCTGTCGCTGTCGGTTTTTCCGAAGGACGGCTGTTATTTTGACAAAAACAATCTGCCGACCGTACTTCTTAACGGTTCGGATCAGTACATAGACGGCTATTACACGCGGTATTACGAAGCTGAAAGAACGCTTAGTTATTTCACGACGGACCTCATGCCTCAGGCGGCGCCTGTCGTAAATGAAGCGATAACGTCCGTAGCCGTCAACGGATATCAGCCGCCGTTCGTCGGTCAGACCGCGGGTAAAAATCTCGAAACTTTGACCGCGTACGGATCCGGAGAACATGATTTCGTATACGTGCTCTGGCACAACGCCACCGACGACGAATACATGACCGACTCCGACAAATTCGAAGCAGGCAAAACTTACCGTCTCGAATTCCGTTTCAGAGCGGAAGAAGGCTTCTTCTTTGACCCCGACGCCCTGCCCGCGATCACGGTGAACGGAGACCCCGGTCTTGTCGACGGAGCTCTGTCTTATACGGACAGCGACCGGCTGCAGCTCACGTTTTACGTTTCCGGTATAAGCCCGTTCATGCGCGGCGACTGCAACGGCGACGGTAAGATCGACGGCAAAGATCTTATAAGACTGCGCAGACATCTCGTAGGGATCGAGGTCGACCTCTTCGCCGGCGCCGACTGCAGCGGAGACGGAGAGATAAACGGCAAAGACCTCATAAGACTGAGAAAATATCTTCTGACGGAAGACGCTTCTCTTCTTATCCCCCGGTAAACCGCCTTTTCCACCGTAAAGGTTTACGATATAATCAGAAAAAACAAATAAAGGGAGTGCTTCTTATGCATAATACTAAAAAACCGGCGTGGATACGCTTCTTCATCTGTGTCGGCGTGCTCGTGATCCTTTTGCCGATCAGCTTTCTTACGAAAATATTCGACATAAACGACATCGGCAGCATCAAATTCGACCTTGCCGTGCTTCTGCGGCTGATAATGATGATCGCCGGCGTGATAGCCGTCGAGACCGTCGTGACCATACTGCTCGGATTCCTTCATCCGCAGAACCACCGCGCCCGCTCGGTTATCTCGATAGTTTCGAGCCTGCTCAAATACGTCGCCGGCATCGTGATACTCTGCTGGGGACTGACGATAATCGGCGTCAACGTCTCGACGATAGTGGCGAGCGTAGGCATCATCACCCTTGTCGTGGGCTTCAGCGCGGAGAGCCTCATATCCGACGTGGTGACCGGCGCGTTCATGCTGTTTGAAAATCAGTACAACGTCGGCGACATAGTCGAAATAGGCGGCTTTCGCGGCACGGTCTCTTCGATAGGCATCCGCACGACCTCGATCACAGACGTCGGAGGCAACGTCAAGATAGTCAACAACTCCGATATGAGAAACATACTGAACCGCTCCGACAAGACCTCGAAGAGCGTCTGCGATTTCTGCATACCGTACGCGACCGACATAGTTTCACTTGAAGAAAAAATACCCGCGATGCTCGACCGGATATTTGAAGCGCATACCGATATGATGAAGAGCGCGCCGAAATATCTCGGCGTTCAGACTCTTTCCGACAGCTCGGTGATACTCCGCTTTACGGTAGAAGTAGAGGAAAAAGATATATACTCGGGCGCGCGCGTGCTCAACCACGATCTGTTCGTAGGGTTCAGAGAGCTCGGCGTGGAAGTTCCGTTCCCGCAGATAGACGTACATAACAAGTGATATGGATTTAAGATTCGACAGCGAATTTTCAACTCCCGAGGAGATGAAGCCTCTTCAGGCGGAGATAAATCCGCCCGAAGCCGAGGCGTCTTACCCTGACGAGCTGACTAACCCGGTCGAGCTTGCGTTTCCGCCGCCGGAATACGCCTCTCCCGTTCCGTCGACCGAGGAAGAAGACGCAAGAGCAAAACGCAAAAGCGTGACGCGGGCGATAGTTTCAATGCTCGCCGCGATCTCGATCGCGTTCGTCACTCTCGGTCTCGACCCGTTCGGTCTGTCTTCCTCTATACCGATGACCGAAAAGGCGGACAGTTCGTTCCCGATACTGTCAAACCGCGAGCCTAACGGCAGCGTGCCTGGCTACGGCGTGCTCGATGAGGAATACATTATACTGGAAACCGTAAACGGCACATCCGAATTCGTATTCGCCGGCGCGGCTTACGGCACTCCGGACGAAAACGGCAATATAATACCGGCGCCTCTCACGGAAAAGCCGGGCATATCATACGACGAGGCGACGAACACGCTGACGCTCACGGATTTCACCGGCAGCATCCTTAACGTAAATATGATGGGCAACGGCTTCACGCTGAAACTCGTCGGCAATAACCGCATCGATCATCTGCTCGTCTGGGGCTTCCATTACGGCGGCAGTATACTGATAACCGGCGACGGTTCTCTGACGGTGAACGAGGATTCGCTCCTCGAATGCGGCATAATGCTGCGCGGCGAAGAGAGCCAGACGTGTCTTATGATCGATAAAAACGTAACGCTCGACGTGTACGGCGCGAAAATTGCCTTATTCATCGAAGAATCGACGATGGACAAAGCTCTGTTTTATCTGAAACCGCAGTCTATGCTCGGCGGCGTGCGCAAGAAAGGCGTTTTCACGATCGACGAAACGGAGTATGAAGGTTACACGGTAACGGACGAACTGTCCGTCCCGGCGACCTACGTCCGCTTCAGTCCCGAATAAACTTCACCGCCTGTGGCTTTTTCAGCCGCAGGCGGACTTTTTTTGCCTCTTGACAAATTTTTTTGAAAAAATATAATATTTGATGATGACGTTTTGCGTTTTTTTGCGACTTTATTATCAGAGACGGCCGCAAGACAAGGAGGAAAAAGCCAAATGACCGATCGGGAGATCATCAAACTTCTTTTTGAACGGGAAACAATGCGCGCTGACGGAGCTGCAGACAAAATACGGCAGGTACTGTAAAAGCGTCGCTTTGAACGTTCTGAACGATCCGCTCGACGCCGAAGAGTGCTTGAACGACGCTCTTTACGCCGTGTGGAACAGGATACCGCCGGATAAACCGAAAGACCTCGGCGCGTACGTATCGATAATAATACGCAATATCGCCGTATCGAGGCTGCGCAAGATCAAAGCCGAAAAGCGCGGCGAAG
>JAEEJH010000140.1 GCA_016281775.1 Clostridiales bacterium
GCTGCCGGTATACTGATACGTTACGGTATAAGTATCGCGGTCGTAGTAGATATTGAGGACCGTAGAACCGTCTGCAAGGATGGTTACGGCTTCGTTCTTTCCGGCTATCGTGGAAAGATGGAAGTGAGCGTACTTATCGGCAGCCGGCGTAAATACGGTCGAAGTCAGCTGACCGGTGATACCGGTTGTTATCGTAGTTTCATCGGCTGCGATTTCGGTATAGTTATCGTCAGTTATATTCTGCTGGAAGAATTTGACCGTAAACGGCGCTGCGGCTTCAATCCAGTTCGCTTTGACGGTCAGGTTGCCGTACGTGCCGGCAATAAGCTGATTGGGGTTATCAGAAGCGATAACAATGTTGCCGTCTCCGGCGGTTTTGAGCTCAATGGTCCAGCCGGTGAATTCATAACCCGTTTTAGTCGGTACGATGAGGGTTATGGGAAGATCCTCAACGTCATAAGCCGTCGGGTTCGACGGAGTAGGCGTATCGGCTCCGGCATAATCGATTTCGATAGTGTAAGCTGCAGTGCTCCATACCGCGTACAGAGTTACGGTCGCGCCGTTTTCAGCGGAAAGCTTGCTGACGGTATTGCCCGCCGAATATTCTACGGTATCCGCGCTGGCGTTGGGATCGGTGCTCCAGCCGACGAACGTATAGCCCGTTCTTTCAAGGCCGTTGCCGTCACCGATAGTTATGCTTTCGGTATAATTAACGTTTTCATGATTTGCCGGAAGAGTACCGGTACCGCCGTTTGCGTCGTAAACGACGTTATATTTGTTCTCGGTGAACATTGCGGTGAACGTTACGGTCTTGGTATCGGAGTTCTTGTCAAGACCTGCAAGCTCCCAGTTAAGGGTATAGGGAGCGCCTGCATTATAAGTCGAAACGCCGTCGTTCCATCCGGCAAACGTATAGCCTTCCGCTGCGGCGATGGCAGCGGGAAGATCGAACGTATCTTCGTTGTTCTTCGTAAGATCGGCAGGAAGCGTTACGCCGTCGGCAGGATGATCGCCGCCTGCGAATTTGATCGTGTAATCGATCTTGGTTGCCGTAAATTCAGCCTTATACGTTACGTCGCCGGAAACGACGTCAACCGTAGGATTCCATTTGTCAAA
Source organism: Clostridiales bacterium (assembly GCA_016281775.1). GTDB lineage: Bacteria > Bacillota > Clostridia > Oscillospirales > CAG-272 > UBA1248. Next base: position 1,117 of record JAEEJH010000140.1, read on the forward strand.
CGTATATGTATAGGTTGCGTCGGCGGGTTTGGTCGGCGTTGCTCCGTCATACGTCGGAGTCGTGCCGTAATCGACGTTTTCGTCTTTTTCAAGTTCGGAATCGTCGTAGTTTACCCATGTAACGGTATACTGTCTGAGCGTTTCGGAGTACGCTACGTACAGGATCATATCGGCATCGCCCATTACATATGACTCGGCGGGATTACCGGACGTCTGATTGGCAGATTCTGCCCAGCCCGCAAAACTGAAGTTGTACTGAGCCGTAGCTTCTTTTTCGGGTATCGGATGAGTTGCAGCGTCGTATGAGAGGGTCTCGCCGAACGGAACGTTCGCGTCTGTTTCAAGTGTGGTAGCGCCGTCCTGAGACATCCACGTTACGGTGTGAGTGTGTACTTCCCAGATCGCGTAAAGCGTGACGTCTTCATTTACGTTAGCGGGGATCTGCGTAGTACCGTCGGCTTTGTACTCCGGAGCGGTAGCGGAAGCGCTTCTGGCCCAACCGAGGAAGGTATAACCTTCACGCGTGCCGACCGTAAAGTCAACATCAAACGCTTTGTTATACTCTTTTTCTCCGTCTGCGGGAACGGTGATGACAGCGGTGGATACGTTGTCGTCATATTTTACTGCATAAGTTTTCTGGATCTCGGCGCCGAGAACGTCACCGGTTATGTCGGGCACGAAGTCATTGGGCGTGCCGGCTACCGCGATATGCGTGGGTGCGGTAATGGTGATATCCTGTTGATCGGCGTTCACAGTCGTATCTTTGAACTTATACGTGATCGTACCGAGAAGGACCTCCGTACCGGCCGTCATAGGATGGTTGATCGGGGTGCTTGTATCCTTGCCGACCAGCAAAACACGGATGGACGTCTTTTCACTGTTGATGGTAGTGTTATACTGAATGTCGCTTCCGTTCTCGATCGACGTGTTTTTCGCGAAGCTCTGTATTTCAAGACCGGCTTCGTTTATAACCGTGAAATCGAACGCCTGAAGCGTTGCGTTAGCGGCTGATTTGAGATAAACGTTCGCAACTACCGGAGCAGCCGGATCGTCGTAATCCTTGTAGCCGTCGCTGCCTGCGTCCGCAGTCTGCGTAAGCGTGTAGTAGATCTCATAATCGGGATCCGTGACTACCGCCGCTTCCGATACGGTGATCGTAGCGGTAAAGTCGGCTTCAAGTTCGGCAAATTCGCTGTCTTGCGCAACTATATCTGAAAATGAAACGGTATAGTCGCCGGGAGCGGTATCGGCGGCAACGGTATATACTGCCGTAATTACAGCCTCCCCTGCCGCAAATGCAGCTCCCACAAAAGTAAGATCAGACCACATGACCTCTCCCGATTCAGGAGTTGCATAGTTCATACCGGAAAACGTTATTTTATCCGACGTTATGCTTGTTAAGGTGATCTTACCTCCGGCAAGCGACGGCGTCAATTCGCCTTCCAGTGCTACAAGTGTTTGTGCAATGTTGGTTTTCCACTTTACGGTCGCGGTTTTTTCCGTTCCGGTAAGGACTACCGAATCACCGGTCAGTGTAAAGTCGCTTGCTGCTATAGCCGTTGCCGAAAGCGGCAGAAGTGAGACGACCATGACCAGAACAATCGTAAGTGAAACGATTTTTTGCCAATAATTCTTCATATACTCTCCTTGTTTTTTGAGATCTTTCAACGATCCCCTGTTTATTTTTCCGCGCTTCGCGTTCTTTTCCGGAGCCTTCACCGTGAGAAGCGCGTTCACGGTGAAGACTCCGTTTTTTTGAGGTGATGCCTCATTTATCGGCAAAACCGCGGTATTGAAACGGCATTCGCAGCCGCGGCTTTGCCGTTTTAAAGACCGTTTTCACATACGTTGACTCGTATGTTAATTCGCTCTTTTAAAACTGAATTAAATAAATTCCTTTAAGCGTTGACCGTTATAAGGTCCGAAAGAAATCTACGTCGGCATTAAACCGGTCAATTTACGAAGCGTTACCACTCAAAAGCAAGATAATTTGAGTTGGTAGGCTCTAACAAAGCTCTCTGAAGTCTCGTTACGTCAGTTACTCTGAGTCTGCCGTTGCCGTCAACGTCCGCTAACAAAGCTGTAAATGAATCGTCAAAACCAAGATAGTTGGAATTTGTTGTTCCTAACAAAGCTCTTTGAAGTCTCGTAACGTCAGTTACTCTGATTCTGCCATCACCGTTGACATCGCCTTTGATAGCAACCGTGATCGATATATCCGTGCTGAAATTAGCCGGGCATTCAAATTGATAGGTATTGCCTTCAACAAGATGAGCTGTCAATTTCGTATAACTGCCGTCCGGATTTTCATACGCTATCATACAAGCACTGCTGCACGTTACAGTAAATATACCGTAATACGAACCGTAATACGAATCATCTATCGCGATCGTAGCATTATTTTTTGTTTTGTTTACAAAATTGCTCAATGTAAGGCGTGTGCCGACGTGTCTGAAATCAACGTATACGGTCGGGTTGACGTCTGCGGGGATGCTGAGCGTGAAGCTCGTATCATCCTGCGCCGTTACCGTAGCGTCGTTCGACTCCGCCGTAACGATCTTCATATCGGTCACCGTCTTGATGAACACGTCGTCGGACGTATAAACCGTCTCAACTATGTTTTCATTCCAAGGATCGGTATAGTTGATCGTAACTCTGTGAGCAAACGCTGCGGGCGTGAACGTAACTACCGCGTTCTGTTCCGTGAAGCTTGTAACTTCAACGCGTTCCCACATAGCCTGAACCGTGCCGTTAAAATCGATATCCGTGGCTTCGTTTATCGTCGCGCCCGTGACCGTAACGTTGCTCAGAAGCGTCTTTGCGCTGAGACCGTAACGGAAATACGGGAGTTCGCCGGGGTTAGCCACGTCGAAACCGTCTTCATCTGCGTAAACAGTCTTTTCGACTTCGCCCGTTACGCTATTGATGAACTGTACTCTGTGATCGTACGGATCAAGCGGGAGCGTTATTTCGAAATCACCCTGTGCAGTGATATTCAAAGTAAACTGCGATAAACCGTAGGAAGCAGAGCCGGAGCCGCCGTTTGAAGTTGCGAGCGAGAACTCGCTGTTGAATACGTAACCGTCGATCGGTAACATGATATCGGATGATACCGCGCTGCCGAAGTAGTGGATGGTCGAGCTGATCGCGGGATCGCCCTGGACCCACAGTACCTTGGTAACGTACGGATTAATCGTAAGCGTTATCGCTTTGCTTTCATCGACGTTGTCTATCCTTACGCTGCCCCAGCCTTCGCTTAAGCTGTTCGTCAGACCGTTCAGTCCGTCATTGTTGAGGACTTCGACGTCTGCTGCCGAAATGTACGCATGGGCTCCCGCGGAGTAAGACGCGGATCCGCCGTTTACTACGTACTGAGTCGAAAGCAGCATAGCGTTCTGATCGTAGAAATCCACTATATGGTCGAATGCGATCGTCGATACCGTCAGGTTGACGTCGCACTGTACGCTGCCGACTTCGAGTTTCGCGGGAACGACCGTCGTTCCGTCCAGATACGCGTTATTGCTCAGGTTGGTGAAGCTGCTCGCGTTTCCTCCGTTAGGATACGTTATCTGTATCTCGCCGTTGAAGGCGGTATGTTCGTCGAACAGATAATAGAAGTCGCCGCCTGATCTGAGGAATGCGCTGTCTAAGAGCAGATCGTCTTCATAGAACTGTACTTCGTAATCATAAGCACCCATTTCGACGCTTATGTTATAAAGGCTCATGCCGGAGGTCATCACCGTTGTGTATTCCTTGCTGTCGGGATCGCCGGCGAAGAAATACTTGTGAGTACCTTCGGATATAATGACGTTGGAACTGAGCTGTGTAAATGACGATTCGTTTGTATAAACCGTATCAAACGACAGTTCCGCGTCATTTTCAAGGTTCGTTACGTCGTAGACCAGCTTATACGCATATTCGGCGAGGTAGATATCCACCTGGCTGTTTTGCGGCATATCGCCGACCCAGTTGAGCGTAACTCTTTCTTTTTCATTAACGTACGTGAAACCTTCCGCTGTGATCGATTCGGCAATGAACCAGCTGCCGTCGTTCTGCGGTATCACTACTATCAGCGAATTCGTGCCGCCGACTACAGGCATGCGCGCGGTCGTCGTGGTATTATCGGGATAGTGGAGATTTGCGTTCACGAAATCCGAAGCGGTCGTCATGCTGACGTTCACGCTGTCGGTCGCGCCGTCGAACGTTACGCCGTCGAGCGCTACGTAAGTCGTATTGTCTTCAAGTCTTGCGGTAAGAACGGCGCCCTCTACGGGAGAACCGTTTTTAGTTACCGTATATTCAAGTATACTGAATTCGCCTGTCTTGCCGTATTCCGCATGACCGGTCGGATCGGTGAAGCTGTGCCACGTTGTGGATGAGCTCGATCCGCTCGCCGTCTGCGTCCAGTTGACCAGCCAACCGGATTCTTTAAGTCCTAACGTCACAACGAACTCACCGACAGGTTCATAGTTTTCGTCAAATGCAAGATTCAGCGAGTCGAGCTTTAAGCCCTGCCATTCATTGTATTCGGTAAACTCCGTAAGACCGCTTACCGATGCGTTATCATAACTTGCGCCTATATAACCGTTGTACGTCATTGAAGTACCGGATGCGCCGTTAACTTCAAGCTCGTTTCCGGTACCGTCTGTAACGGCTATTGAGCTGATCACGTGACCTGATGTGCCGAACGTAAGATCGTCCGGAGTCAGTTCATCATAAGCGGGAGCGACGAGATGTTCGTCAACAACGTTGCCGTCAGCGTCTTTATATGTAATTTTGTACCTGTACCAGACGCACTCTCCGTCCTGTTCTCCGGCATAGAATATATAACCTTCATTTGAAGGAGCGAGATCTTCATCAATAAACGAGATGTATCTTTCGTCAATGCCTTCTGTAGAAAGATCATCTTCAATTTTATTCGACATTCCGCCTATAAAGCCCTTGACTTCAGTCCATACCTCATTCCATTCATCATCATAATCAGTATAAATAGGCTCCGAACTTGTTCCTACAAGCTCTCTGGTATAAGGTGCTTCGTCGCCTGCTATCGTAATGTCAAGTCCTTCGGGAATCTCGAAAACCGCACCCTCACCGGCAAATATGCCTTTTTCCATCCTGACACTCTGGAATATCTTACCCGTAGAATACGGTAAACCTGATGAAGTGTTGAAATTAGCGGCAGATTCACCGATAATTATATGTCCAGCAATCTTCAGGACAGGATCGGATGTAGGTCTTACACGTGTGCCTCCGCCATCAACAAGAGAACAGTCTGTGCGGAGACGGAAATGACTAGCGTTAAGGCTGTATGCAGGTTTATAATCCGCCAAGCCAAACAGGAACAGACGGTTATTTAAATGAACCGTTGCTCCGTTCTCAATGTTTATTTCGGCACCGGGCAGGAGCTTCACCGCATAGTCTAACGTTACCGTCGCTCCGTCTTTCACGTTTACGACCATACCGTCATGAAGCGGCAGCTGATAAGCAGCCGTTGTCATACGTGTATTTCCAAACAGGCTTATCTCAATATAATTGAGTGAAACCTCGCCGGTTTCTGCGTTAACAACAAATCTGTCTCCGTCATAAAGATAATCTGTTGAGATCATCGAGCCCGATTCCATACAGAACATTGAATTCGGCTCCGAGGACATGACGGCTACTCTTGCTCTGGCCGCCATGCCGGACATGCCGATAGCGCAATAAGCACTGAAAACGCTGCCGTATTCATAGTCTGTCTTGACCATCACGTTGTCGAACGAATACATCGTGATCGGCATACACTGCATAAACGTTGCAAACGTAGCAGTACCGCCGCGGAAATCCATTATCTGGAATACGATGCTGACTTCGCCGCCGCTGGGAACCGTAATATGTCCCTTATGGGCAGCTTCGTTGATGGAAGTTCTTGCAGCATAATCTCTTTGAGCAATATAACCGCGTACGATAAGTTCGCCGTTGACGGTCATATCGCCGTCAAGCTCGATCATACCAAAGCCTGTGGCAACTTCACCTTGCGTACTGCTTTTGATAGTCATTTCGCCGTTTACAATCAATACGCCGCGGGAAGAAACGTTTATGCTGTAACCTTCCTGAACCAGCAGTTGACTGTACGGTACGGACGGATCGGACTGACTGTCCGTAGTAGTATCCGTTCCCGATTTGCTGTAATAATAATAACCTTCGGCGCGTTCTTCCGGTTTATGCGGTACTACGAACGTAATATCAGCAGGTACCGTAAACTCGGTCGCGGTATTATAAGCATTACTGAATACGTTGGTCGCCAGGTCCGCGATATCCGTTTCGCCCTCGCTTATCAGCGTAACGGTGCCGTACTCTCCGGCGTTAACTATCGCGTCGGACCAGCCGTAATACGTTACGCCGCCGGTCTCAAGCGCTCTTGTCAAATCGGAATCAACGAATACGGGCTGCATCGTATCGCGTCCGTAATAAAGCGTTACGGAAGTAGCCGCATCGTCGCTCTTATATACTCTGCCGTTGCCGTCGAGCCAGTAGCCGAGTTTTTTGCCTTCGACATTGAACGTCACGGAGGTACCGTTGACGCAGTCGATCGTTACGTCCTGAGCCGTACCGTTTGCGGATATCGTTGTCCCGCCGACCGTGTAGTCGTATGCGGCAGGTGCGAACGATACCGTTTTCGTCGTCATGGGCGTAGTAAGATATGCGCTTGTGATCTGTACCTTAACTCCGCACATATCTTCAGCCGGGAATTCCATATCGAGATAGTACGTTTCACCGGGCTGCAGAAGCGTCTGCACGTGGCCCGTAAGCGTCATCCGGGACATCGAATAATTCGGATCGTTCATCAGCAGAGCCGCGTCAAGGCCGTTTTGATATGTGTGATCAAGAAATCCGAGCATATCAAGCAGATCGTCCAACGGCAAATCGTCGTTTTTAACTACGGAACTCACCGACGCGTCCGTGATCCTGATATCGGTATTGTTGAAGATAACAAATTGATAATCAAAATTCAACTCAGCCGGATCGGACGAGGTATTCGTAAATTGTATAACGCGGTTCGGCTGTGTGACCTCGATCTCCAGAGACGTGGCGTAACAAACGTTCGCGTCTGTTATGCCGAGATTATTCTCCAAAAGTCTCCTTACCGCGTCGCCCTGACCCATTTGATCAGCCAACGCCAGCATCATTTGAGCGTTCATGTTGATAAACATGCCGCCGACAGCCGCTTTGCCGTCTCCCTGATCCGGGTAGCCTTGAAACTCGTTAAGGCCGGTCCCTGCTCCTACGGACAATCCGCCGGTGTTGTCTATCGAAGAGATCTCCAATCCGTCATCTCTGTCACTTGCCTCTATGATAGTAGTACTGCCTCCGTATGCCTGTGCCGTTGATATCGCAACGGTCCACAATACGCCTACACATATCACCAACGTAAGTAAGCTGAAAAGCAACTTCTTTTTGTTTTTTAAACGTGACATTTAACACGCCCCTTTCATATTGGTTTCTTATGTGAACGGCCGCTTACCCATCTGTATATCAGGTAAGCGATGCCGATTACAAAGCTTAAAAGTGAATACCAGTTCCCGTTTGAAAATCCCCATAAGCCTTTCGGCGTATCTCTCATAAATTCGACGATAAACCGAAGGATCCCGTAAAGAACGAGGAAACCGGGATAGAGCTTCCCTTCATGACCGTCGCGCTTCTCCCAGACGAGAAGCAGAAACAGTATGATGAAATCGCCGATGCTCTCTATCATCTGAGTCGGATAAGTATAACTGCCTGTAACCGTACGGACAGTCCGTCCGCCGCAGCAACCGTTGAAGAAACAGCCGACTCTCATAAACCCTATCATTATCGCAACTCCGGGAGCCGCGGCGTCAAGCGATTCGAGCGGGCGGAGCTTGAGCAGTAAACCCGCCGCCGGCATCAGCAGCATTATGAGCCACACCGAACCGTAGAATGAAAGCCCGCCGATCTTCAGTCCCACGAGTTTCACCGTTTCGATATTCTCAAGAACGTAAAGGATCTTTGCGCCGAGCAGTCCGAGGATCGCCATCATAACCGTGAAGATAAGGCACTTCGGCACGCTCAGTCTGTATCTCTTTCTGCGCACGATCGTCAACACGGCGATACCTATCAAACCGAAAACGAACATCAGCCAGTAGGTCGAAACGGTCAGCCCGAAAAGCTGAAAACTTTGTATCATTTATTATTCTCCTTATTACTCTGCAAGGTCATAGTTTGCCGGTTTAAGAGTTTCGCTGTGTGCAAACTGCAGATTGACCGTTCCGCTCAAAGACATCGCCTGCGTAGCCGAGATAACTCCGCTTGAAGCAGAATCGCCGCTGAGATAGACAATCGCTGTAATATAAAGCGGCGTATTTGCGGTAATATCGGTGATCGTCTGATCCTGTTCGGATTTTTTGGACGTCGTTCTCAGTATACCGTCGTTTGTATTGTAATTATACAGAACAAGGTCGGCTGTCGCCGTTCTGTTTTTAACGGTTACCGTACCGGCTGATGCGACGGCGACTATCCTGTTATACTGATTCATAAACACAACATATATGCTCTGCATCAGCGACGTCACCTGCGTTCTGTTCAGGTCTCCTGCAAACGTGAAGCTCATAAAACTGCCGCCGCCCTGAACACCGCTGCCGGTATCTTCCTCGGTTTCCTCTGCGGTTTCTCCGGATATACGGTTCTTCCCTTTTTGCTGAAGGATCAGCGAACCCGGTTCATTGCTGCGGAACGCCATATCAATGCTGTAACCGTATGCGTTAACGGTATCATATTCGGTTACAGTCGCATATATTTGTCCATAATCGTCCTCTTCATCGTTGATATAGGTAAGAATATTAGATACAAGCCTATAAATAATACCTTTATTTGCTGAAGGATCACATTGTCTACCATCAATAGTCTGGACTCTCTCGGCGTTCTTACCGCAAATATGGAGTCCTATATTGAAATCATCTTTAACGAGCCTGACTTCCAAATCGCCCAAAACACCGGCTAGACGAAACAGTATACCGTTTCCAAGCCAAACGTCTCCGTTTCCATCATTAATCACGTTTCTGAGTGCAAGCGCACGGTTAACGGTTGTTCCTCCTACCCAGTCACCGTTCTGTTTTTGAATCCAAGTATTTGTATCAACATTAATAATTCCGCTCATAGAATTAGAAACCGATGTGGGCGTCAGCTGTGTCTTTGCATCGTTTATCTTTCTGTTGATACTATTTAATTGGTTACATGTTGTAACTATATCGGAATACCTATATGATTGAGCGATAGTTTTAATGCTATCAAGAGTCCATGTGCCGAAATTAGAATACAGTTCCGAGAGCTCCTGCATATCATCATCGTCGTCGGGGTTGAATCTTGCTGTATCCGCGGCTGCTTTAGCAATTAACGCGTATCGGGTTAAGGCTAACGCCTGCTGATTTATATCAGCTATACCATCGAAAAAACGACATGCCGCATCATATGCTTCCTGGTCGGAAACCGACGAGTTGTTTTTTGCTATATAGTCTAACAGCATAATCAAGTCGTCTCTTCGTGTTTCTTCCAACAGGGTAGCAAAGTTATTATAGACCTGTTGTCTTTCGTTAGCCAGTTGCTCGCTCATCATGACAACAAATCTTTCGCGGTCATAATACTTTCTGACTTGCCTGACCCCGACGTCGCCCATTGAGTTCGTATCTCCGTGAACGCTGACGCCGAGGTTCATGCCCTGCGTGAAGCTGGAACCGTTGTAGTAGACTCTCTGCGTTTTTTCCATTGAAGCCATACGTCCGTCGGTACCGTACGTCGGGACGAGCAAGAACGATTCCGAACTGACGGCGTAACTCTCGGTAAGATTCAGGCGGGAGGGGTAAAGCTTGACGAAGTCGAGTCCGTATGCGGAGTTATCCATTGAAATAATGTTGCCCCACGTACTGTTTGATAACTCAACGGACTGACCGTAATCGACATTTCTGTTATATGAAGGTATAGTATTTCTTACGTAACCTGTTATGGTGTTCTCGCCGCTCTGCAACGCTATCTCAAGATATCCGTTGCCTGCGACGTTAGCCTTGATCTCACGTACCTCCGGCGCGGCGGAAATGGAGATCCATGCATATGTAACCGTGCCGAGCATCAACGTACTGACCAGCAGCAAAGCTATGGCAGCCATCATTTTTTTAGCTACTTTCTGCTGCAGTATCAGCACCTCGCTGATGCGTTTGGATTTATCGGGAGTCATCAGTATTTTACCTCCTTTCGAGAGGAATAATGTCTTATTTTTCTTCAAAAAAGCATAAATCGACCTTATAACCCGCTTTTTGCGGATCTAAGGGCCTTAACATAGAGGAATAATTAAAAAATAATAAAAATAAGCCATTTTTTATATTATATCATGCTTCTATGTGCTTCGTATCGAATGTTTTTTAATTATTTTGCATATTTTGATGAATTATTTTTTAACGACTTACCTGTATCTGGATATGCTCTATTCTGCTATGGAGTACCTTACGTAAATTGTGACGTCGCGTTCATAAATTATAACGTCCTCGAACGTCCACGAGACGTTTATGCGGTACGTTCCGGGATCGGCCCCGTTTCGCCTCAAAACGGCTTCATTTGACCCGTCTGACGCCTTTGTAAGCGCGATATCTTCCGTATTTTGCCAGGTCGGCAAACCGTTTTCATCCTTTTCAAGACGCTTTATTTCTACGTTAGGAGCGACGCCGTTCATATCAAAATAAGTGAGAAATATCTTGACGTCAGAGTCGAGGATGAACGGTTCATCGCCGACGATTTCGGGCGGGTTTTCGTAGTTCTGCAGACTTAGAGTAGTGGCATTTCCGGTCAGCACGATCGGCTGGATTATATCCGTCGGATCGACGAGCGACAGGTCTATCGCGACCGTTGCGGCAGCTTTAGTCACCGCGTATCCGCCGCCGTAGAGCAGCGTTGTCTCCGTTTCACCGTTGGCGTAGTACGCCGTATATCTCGTCATTTCAGGGAAAGCCGTACCGTTATACATTACTGCCGCCGTATTGTCAACGGTGAACACGATCGGCACGCTCTGACCGTAATAATCGCTGCATTCATCTTCATCTATATTTCCGGCGCGGCTGCCCGACTGATCGCCGACCGTAAACGTCGCCCGAAGATCCGTATCAGCCCCGTCGAAGACGACTGTGAACTTGAGCTCGTCCGGTTCCGTACCGCTCTCCGGAGTTTTCTTCTTCAGCACGAGCGTAATTGACGAGGCGCCGTTTTCCGTGATTTCGACCGTCTTTTCGTGAAGCGCAACGTCGCCCGGTTCCTCACCTTCGGTATCATCCGCGGTATCCTCTTCCGTTTCTATATCTGACGTGTCATCATCTTCAGACTCGGAATCTGACGTGTCATCATCTTCCGATTCCGGATCTGACGTGTCGTCCTCTTCAGATTTGGAATCTGACGTGTCATCCTCTTCCGGTTCCGGATCCGCCGCGGTGTCCTCTTCCGATTCTGGATCTATTTCGACGTTGAGCCAATCCTCAGATTCTGGATCTACCGTGACGGTAATTTTTCCGCTGTCGGACGCGCCGCCGTATGACTCGAGACTTAACGTCACGGTTGCCGGCAGCGAGCTTTTGGCGATGAATACGTTTTGCCCGGTTTCGGTCAGAACGTCGCTTTTTATTCCGCTCGGCTCAGGCGCCGTCAGCACGGTACCCGTCCACGTCGAATTTTTCGGGCGTGAGAGTGAAGGCGCGATCAGCGCGGCAAACGATATGAGCAGTGTCAACACCGCCGCCGTAAAAGCGGCGGCAATGCGCTTTTTCACCTGCACTTCCCCCCTTGTTGAAATGATCTTTTAATCCGGTCTGCAGTTCAGCAGTACCGTGACCGCTGCGGGATAACCGTAAGTCCCGCTGACGGTAAGAGTCGCCGGAATGAACGTTTCGACGCCGCCTTCAAAGAATAAGCTGAGCGTTTCCCCGCCGGTTTCAAATCCGTATATGCGCCCTTCGCCGTACGTCTGATATATCGCGCTGCCCGGCGCTGCCGACTGCGGTACGCCTTCATACGCGACTCCGTTCACATAGAGCGACACTGACGCGTTTTCGGCGAATTCAACGCCTTCGGTGACGAACACCTCGATCGTCGCGTGCTGATCGAAAGCGACCGGCGAATTTGCCGCTCTTTCGTTCGAGAGCACGAACGACAGCGTATAGTCGCCGCTGCCGTCAGGCGCGGAGGTCCAGCCCGACGGCTCCGTAAAGCCGTTTGTATCGCTGTACATCCATACGCCCTGCGACGCGCTTCTGTAATTCAGACTTACTTTTTTCGAGGCTCTGTATCTTGCGTAAGTAACTCCGGTCGTGACTGCGACCAGAACGGCTGAGATCAGCGCAATGATGCACAGAACCGATATTCTACTGTTAACGGAACGGTTCTGCTCCATATTGCCAAACTCCTTTATCAATGTCTGCCGTCGTTTATTGACGGCGATATCGTGCCGTTGAACGTGCCGCCCGTTATACGGAACGAGCCGATGCCGTTCCAGTATGCGGCTCCGAGGCTCGACGTGAACGTACCGCTTTCAAGAAGTACGCTGCCAGGCCCTTTACCGTCCGCTCCGAAAAGCTGTACGGCGTACGAGTGATCGCTCGTGACTGTCGACGTACCTTTGACGTGTACCGCGGCGTTCCAGTCATACGACGCTTCAAGATAGATACCGTCGCCCGTGTCGGTCCAGCCATTGTTGTTGACCGCAGCGGCGGTGTACTCGCCCGTACCTTTTACCGTACTGTCCGTCACGGTGACCGTGCCGCCTTTGACAACGACGCCGGTATAGCCTTCGCAGACAGATCCGTCCTTTATGACCGTAGACGAGTTGCCCTGAGGCTGATAGACCGCCGCCCACGTACCGGTGATATTACTGTTTGAAATCACCGTCTGAGTATTCCAGCTCGTTGAATTGCCGTTGCCGCAGACGCCTACGTAACCGCTGTTTATCGTTGTATCTTTGATCGAGAGCAGCAACGGATCGCCGGAGCCGTTGCCGTATATCATCACGGACGTCTGCGACGTCGTAAAGCTGCAGTTGTTTATGGTAACGACCGAATCGGCGCCGCTTTGATCCTGCACGTAGACCGCGTAACCGACTCCCGATACGTTTACGCCGTTGAGCGATATATCGGAAGAGGCGCCGTAAAACGCGGTGGATGAACCGCTTTCGCCGTTGCCCGTTATATTTCCGCCGATGACCGACAGGCTCGTGCCTGCCGGAGCGTTAAACATTCTGTAATTTGTGCCGGAGCCGGAGAAACTGATCTCATGCCCGTTAAGATCGAGAATAAGATCGCCGGATGCGGCGAGCGTTGAAGCTATGCTTATATCATCGGAAAGCGACACGACTCCCGTACCTGCCGCCGCTGCCGCGGTAAGCGAGGCGGCGTCCGAAACTGACTGTACCGTGACCGGTATATTGGATGCCGCGACTGTGATCCTCGCGCTGAACGTCGGGTTGGTATTTGCAAGACCCGTATCGATCGCTATACCCTCTTCGATCTCCAACCTGTTGCAGAGATAAGCCCAAACGCTCTCGCCGTTTTCATCGTCTTCGGTGACGCGGTAATAGACTTTAGAATTATAAGTCATACCGCCGTTTGTATTTATCGTACCCTGATAACCGTCGTGTGACGACACGTCGGAAAGCAGTTCCGCTTTCGTCTTACCGCCGACGGAGACGAGCTCGTTCGACGCATCGTATATAGCTTTATCGTAATCGTATTCTATCGGACGAAGGTATTCCGTATCCGTAAAACCCGTAAGGCTGCCGTTCGATATCTGAGCCTTGGCGCGGAAATAGTATCCGGTCATATCGTAGACCCATTCCCACCTGATCGGAATACCGTTTGAGAAATCTTCTCCGATCTCAAGACTGCGGCCCGGAAGGACCGTATATTCGAAAGAGTCCGAAACGGTCGCGCCTATATACTGCCCGTGTACGGTCTCACCGTTTTGCACATACTGCCTGTCGGCGTAGAAGAAGATTCTTTTGCGAAGATCTACCGACATGGTCTCGTTTTTCGAGATCAGTACGGTAAGCTTTACGCTTTCTATATTGTCGGTATTGTCAACGCTGAACGAAACCGTGCCGCTTCTTCCGGGGGCGGCGTCGGTCACACTGTCGGAAACGGTTATCTTATCCGCGCTTATACCCCAGATCTCCGTGCGGAAATTGAGGGGGTCGGTCTTGGACACGTTAGTGACCCACGCGCTCGTCATGGCGAACAGTAAGACGATAATAACGAGAAGCGTGCCGACGGCGAGCAAAAGCTGCCTTCTCGTCAGCTTTTTCATCCGTTCGAGTTCCGCTTCGGTCGAGCGGTCAGGCTTGATCTTCGTCGGAATATTCAGTTTTTGACTCGGATCCTTCCTCACTTTCGGTCTGCTCCTTCTTTATTTCTTCTTGAAGAGCTCTATAAAGCTCTGCGTAATTCTCTTTTGTGAGCGTTTTATATCCGGGCAGAATTTCTTCGTCGCCCGGTTTTTCGCTATTCTGTTTTTGTTTGAGTTTTTTGGCGCGTTCCGCTTTTTTGAGCTCTGCGAGCGCGGAATTCATCTCGTTTCGCATCGATCTGCCGATGCTTTGCAGAACGAGCGCGCCGATGATCAAAAGCGGCAGGACTATCAGAACTATGAAACCGAATTGACCGGTCAGAAACTTGATCAACTTTGTTACGGCTCCTTCCCTGCCGGAATACGTGACGACTTTGCCGATGAAATTCTTGGCGGTAACGTAATATGTGTCCGACGTATAATTGGCGTCGCCTCTGCTCTCGAGCATTACATCGCCGTTTTCATTTTGTTTTATACCTACGACGCGGTGCGTCACGATCGCGCCGTAATGGTCGGGTTCTTTTGACTTGAACGATATTATATCGTTTTCGGCTATCGTGTTTATATCGACCTTTTTGCAGATCAGAAGCGAATTGACCGGTATCGTCGGCTCCATACTCGGCGTGACGACGCGGAAAACGCTGTACCCGAAAATGCTCGTATATCCGACGGCGAGCGTACTTATCGTCACGTAAAGCGCGATCAGTACCGCGATCCCGAGCAATACGCTTGAGAGCACGTAACCCTTGGCGGCTTTTCTTTTTTTACCGTTAGTATCTGCTGCGTTCATTGATCGGCACCGGCAAGCTCCAGATTTATTATGAAATCGGTCGCGCCGTTTGCGACGTTTTTACAGTCGGCGTCCTGCCCTTCGAGCCAGATGAACATTCTTATTCTCTGAGGAACGTTGCGTGTAAGCGTCGTGATATACACGTCGTCGGTCGCGCCCGCCGCGAGCAGATTGCCCGCCGACGCCGCGCTGACCTCGCCGTCCGCCGCCGCACCGTACAGGCTCGACGTGTTTTTGAAGAACGATCCGGGCGTTATATAAGGTGAGAGATACCATTGGCTTGCGGCGAAGAATTTGCCTGCCGCGTTATCTGCGGTCAGCTGCTCATCGTCGGTACTGTTTACGTATATACCGAACTGTTCGCCGAGCGGTACGTTGCCGCCGCTGAAATTCCATACGCTTTTCTTCTGCACGGTGAGTATACCTGATATATCCTCTTCCTGGTCGCCCGCCGCGTTTTTAAGCGGTTTTGTTATTATATATTTGCCGTCGTCGTCGCCTTTGTGGGACGTGCCGTTCGGCTCGTATATCGTGAATCTGTAAGTTTCGCCGGTCGGGAGCTGTTCGCCCGGCTCCTGATATTTACCGAGGAGCTTCGAGCCGTATCTGCCGTTGTAACCGGCGCTTTCCTGATAACTCAGAAGGTTCTGACTCTCATCGCTCTTGGACGTGTTGACGAGAAATCCGAGGCGTACCGCCGCGGCGGCTCCGATCCCTTCGGGTTCGCCTATCGTAAACGCCGATCCGTTCTGTTCGACGACCGGGAATTCGACAAGCGACGAGCCGTCTTTTGCCCCGTTGCCGCCTCTGCCGCCGGTACCCGTACCGGACGATACGCGCAGAGTATAATCGGAGCCGGGCGACACTACCCAGAAATCGAGGTAGATATAACTGCCGCTCGAGCGGTACGTCGTCATATTGGCGTATTCGAGCGTCGTGTCGGCGGCATATCCGTTCGCGCCGGTCACGATCCAGTGCAGACCGTCGGCGGTCGATACCGGCGACAGCCCGGTCAGGTCTTTGAGATAATCGTACGACAAATTCACCTTGTCGGAGAATGCGCCGGGATAATGTACGGTAACGCCGTCTTTGACAGAGCTCACGTCAGGCGCAAGAAGGATCGTATTTCCGCCGGCAAGACTTATCTGCGCCCCGCTTGCGGTAGGGCTCGTAGACAGTATGAGCCACGCGTAGGTGACCGACACCGACATCGTGATAACCATGATAAGGGTCGCGGCGGCGGCAACGGTCTTGATATACAGTTTTTTCAGTATGGTCTTGTCTGCACCGCTCTTCATCTGCCTGCTCCCCGGATCTGTCAGCCGACGGTCTTCTTTCTCGCCAGCCTTTCTTTACGCTGTCTTTCGCGCTCGTCTTCGGCGCGTCTTGCGTCGTCAGCCTGACGTTTACGCAGTGCGAGACGCGCTTTCAGTTCTTTTGCAAAGAACTCCGTCTCCGCGCTTACGGGAGACAGGTACGCTCTGTCCTGCTCGAGGTGTTTCTCGATCTCTTCGCGTTCAAGCTGCAGCTGACGCTGTCTTTCTTCTTCTTCTTTCTGCAGCTGTTCTTTTACCAGCCGCTCGCGCTCTTCTTCGGCGCGTCTCTTTTCGAGCAGGCGCTCGTATTTGATCCTCTCCTGCTCGTCTTTCTTCTGCTGTTTGAGCCGCTCAAGCTCTTCGCGCTTGATGCGCTCGGTCTCTTCAAGAATGAGCACCGCGTCCGCGAAATCGCGCATGCTCTCCGCCTTGACGGCTGCGGCTTCTTCACGGGCGTTCAACTGATCGTCAAGATGCTCGTAGAACGAAGCGATCTCCTTTTTGAAGATCCCGCTCCTTCTTCTGTCTTCGATATTGCGCTCGGCTATTTCGCTCTTTCTGCGCTCTTCTTCTATCATCTTCTCGCGGCGCTTGCGTTCTTTTTCTTCTTCTTTCGCCTTGCGTTCGCGTTCTTTTTCTTCTTCGAGCTCTCTCTTCTTGCGCTCCGCTTCTTCTTTCTTGCGCTGTTCCTGCTCTTCGACGAGTCTCTTGCGTTCCTCTGCCTCCTCTTTCATGAGGTCGGCTTTGGTAAGCTCTTCAATAAGGACTTTTCTGACCTCGACGTCCGGCAGGTCGTAATCTTCCGTAAGCTCCTCTATGATCTCGCGTATGAATTTCGGGCGGAGCGTGCGCTTTCTGCCTTTGGTTGCGATGGTTATCTTTCTGTCGTCCTTATCTTCGAGATATCCCTTAAGTATAAGGTAGTTGAACAGTATGTTTCTGTAGATGTCTTCTTCAAACTGAGCCGAAATGACCGGGTTCTGCTCTACGATCTTGATGGAATATCCTACGTCGTCGTAGCTGCGCAGATATTCGAACAGCGCGACGATCTGTTTGTATGTTTTGTTTTTCTTCAGCACGTTCGTCTTGTTGATCGTGCCTTTTATACGCGGCAGCTGGCTCATCTGCGTCGCGAACGAAGATCTCATGAACACGGTGAGCATGCGGTGTATGCGCGAGATCCTCGCGAAGACCTCGGAGTTTTTGTCGTCGGTCAGCATCGCGTTATCGATCTCCTTGATATGCAGAAACATATCAAGGTGCACCTTTTCGGTCTCGCTTTGCATATCGGATCTTATCTTGAGCTTCGCGCCGTACTCGTCGCTCATAGCGTCGAGAAGCGCGTCGTATCTGATGCTTACGAATCTGAACGCGTATTCGAGCGCCGTGAACGCGAGCCTGTTCTCATAGAGATTTATCGAGTCCTCACGGTAACGCTGCATCAGCTTGCCGGGTCTTACCTCGCCCGCGTCTTCGTTGAAATCGTCGACGTAAGAAGCGTGCTGCGCGAGATTGCGCACGACCTCCGAACCGCCTTTCTTGGCGTTGACCACGTTGACGATAAGTTCTTCTTCCTTGATGACGTTTCTCGGGTTGTTTACCACGCTCTGTATCGCTTCGAGCGAGTTTTCGATCATATCGACCCATTCAAGGTCGACGAGTTTGACCATTTTGCGGTTGGAAAACTGAAATTCATTATCCGCGCGGGAAATGGCGTCCATAAAAAACTCGTAAAACTCGGTGCTGCCGATGGCGCGGATCACGCCTTTTGAGAACCGTTCGTATATCGGATCTATCAGCGACGTTACTTTTTCGTCAGCTGCGCCTCCGCTCTTTTTTGCCATCCTATCACCGCCTTTAAGACTCTAACGTTAATTGTTTTTCTTTAAGTATTCGACGTATTTTTTGCACGTCGCCATAGTGTTTTTGCCGAACAGTTTGTCGAGATACGCGTTGAATTTCATCAGCTCGTCTTTCATGAAGCCGAGGCTCAGAGATTCGAATTTACGCAGTACCTTTTTTGCTATTATGAAGTCGACCGCTTCGACCTCGGTGCCGCCGCACGCTATGTAGCAGGGTACGAAATCGCGTATCTGCTTCATGATACGGTTACCGAAAGCGAGGTGGAAGTTCTTGATGAGGTAGCCGTTCAGCTCTTCGAGCTTTTCTACCATGAAATCGTTGATCGGGTATTCCTTCTTCGCGTCGGCGAAGAGGGCGTTCATATGATCCGTCGTAACGTGGATCGACTCGGTCGGTTCGGGCACGAACGGATCGGCTCTGCTGTCAAGGTCTATCGGTATTGCGCGGTCGTAAACCTTGTCGGCGACTGCAAACGTCGAGTCGTCGTTGTTGATCGTACCGATGAACCATACGTTATCGGGTATCTGCACGGTGCCGTTTACTATGAGGCAGGGGTCGTTGTCCCACATAGCGGTGACGATATCGACCTTCCATTCTTCTTTAAGCGGCATTTCGAGTATCGACAGCATTTCGGCGAAATAATACTCGACACGCGCGATGTTCATTTCGTCGAGGATGACCATGTGCGGATCTCTGTAATAGTTGCTCTCGTAGATCGCGCGCAGGAAGTCGGTCTCGTTATATTTCTTCGTGAATTCGTTGTAGTATCCGTAAAGCTCAGTTCTCTCACGCCAGCTCGGCTGTATCGAAACGACAGTCGCGTCGGAATTGACGAACTTGCCGAACGCATAAGGCAGAGACGTTTTACCCGTACCGGATATACCCTGTAAAATGATGATGCGCGCCGTGCCCATCGAGGCTACGTAGTATCTCATCATGCTCAGATCGTAATAAAGCTTGAGGGAATAAGCGGCGAACTGACGGAATTTATCGCAGAAATCGGCAAGCGTTATATTGTCGTCATATTCGGGTTTGACGTATTCGGTCTTGTAGTAGTTGTCGACGCTCGTGAGGCGGAAGAAACGGCTCGTCTCCGGATCCACACACGGCGAATCCACCGTATTGCGGTTCTCGTTCGGGATATATTCCTCTTTTTCTCCTTCTTCGCCTTCCGGCTCGGGCTCCTCGGGCAGACCGCCGCCGAGCTCAGCCGCTCTCATCTGGAGCAGCCGGTCTTTTTCGTAATTGGCGCGGATCAGATCGCGCTGGAGCGCTTTGACCTGTCTTGCCAGCTCGTCATATTTTTTGACCGATACGCGGAACCTGAATATCTTGCGCAAAAGCTTGAACAGCAGAAATACGAGAAAACCCGCCAAAGCAAGCAGAACGATCTCGGTTATCACCACCAGGATCCATTCGCCTACGCTGAAATCGGGCGCATACTGCCGGATCAGATTGTAACGCATCGGGAAATTGAACAGATAGTTCATGAATTCGAAAAACGCCGCGAAGATATTGATGAATGCTCTGAATACTCTTCCTACGTCATCGAAAAAATACTGTAAAAAGTTGCTCATGTTTTCACTTGCTCCGGGACGACGTTATTATTCTCCGGTCCCGCCGTCGGACGTACCGTTACCTTCTTTGTTTTTCATTTCGGCGAGTATCTGGGCGCGTATCTCCGCCTCGAGTTTCTCGCGTTCTTTCTTCTTTTCGTCTTCTTCGCCTGCGGCTTCTGCGGCTTCACGCTCCTGCTCGTACATAAGGCGGTTCTTTACGCTCTGATATTCGAACATTACGCGGAAGAACTGGATCAGGTGATATATGAAGAACAGACCGACGGGAACGACCACAACTATAAGAAAGCCCGTGCTTGTCTGCAGAAAGTCGAATACTTTGCCGGCGCCTTTGATCCTCTTGCCGGTGTACTGACCGACGACCTCGGCTTCATGTACCGGCATATCGTCTTCTATCGTATTGTTATCGCCCTGTGTGGTGAATATGAGGTGATCTCCGCCGTCCCAGATACCTATGATTCTGTGCGTGTTGAGCGCGCGTTCGCCCTCGATCACGGTCCAGTATGTTATTATATCGTTTACCTGAAGCGCGGACGTATCTTTGACGCGTTTGGCAAAGATAAGGTCGCCGGCGGAGAAAACGGGATACATTGAATCGGTCTGGATCGAAAGCAGCTCGACGCCGAAAATGCTCGGTACTCCGTTGCCCGACGTGCTTATGAACGATACGTACGTGCAAACGGCGGCTATTACGATAGCGATGACCAAAATTATATTAACCACCGTATTGGCGATTCGTCTGCCTTTTTTCTCCGGTTTGACAACGGCAGCTTCGTCCGCCGCGTTTTCGTTTATCCTTTCATCCTGTTGTTTCTTCATGGAAGATCTCCTTCAATTATTATCTGTATATAACGTAAACTTATACTAATTTATTCGGGTACGTCTTCATATCCGTGATAGCCGCCGTATTCGACGTTGAACTGTATGCTCGCGAGTATCTTCGCGTCGTCTATACGGGCTACGCAGTCGATATCCTGCCCTTCGAGCCATACGTAAAGATCTATTCTGATCTTTTCATCCGGTGAGATCGTGAAAAGCTGTTTGTTTTTCATGAATCTGCCGAGGCTCTTTATCGTAACGTTTCTCTGCACGGGGTACGCTTCGCTCCACGACGAGGGATACTGCAGTATCAGATGGTCTTCGTCGATCAGGTTTTCGGTACCGTCTATGCTCGGCGTCGGGTAGTAAAGATACGGATCGTTTATATGGTAGTTGCAGCTCGGTTCGTAAATGAAAAACTCGGATCCGCCGGTCGGCTCGCCGTCGTCTTTGCCGATGTGCGTGATGCGGAAGCCTATGCGTATCGCCGTATCGGCGTTGTTGCCGCCGTCGTAATGCGAGATCGATTCGGGATCCCAGATCGGTTTGCCTATGACGTAAGTGCCGGCTCCCTTTTCGCCGCCGTTGATCTCGATCGCTTCGGCGAGCTGAACCGAGCATTCGGCGTCGGTCCTCGCGTAGAACGTGCCTACGACGTAATAACCCTCGCTGCCATGCCGGTTGGCGTTTTTCTCGTCGGACAAGGCGAACAGTCCGCTCATTCTGCCGTCGAAGCCGTAACGCATCGAATAGAATTTCTTTTCGTAGTTTGACCAGGTTACCGGTTTGAGCGGATAATCACCGCTGACGATCTGCTCGAAATCTATATGCTGCGACCACTCGTTATCAGGCGCGTCATGCGCCGTCGCGAGCTCGATGCCCTGCTGTGAGTTGATGTAGATCGACATATCGTTGACGTGCGGAGTCTGTGAAAGCGAGAACCACGTGTAAGTCGATGCGACGAGCAGTATCAGAAGCGCCAAAAGGACCCAGAGATAGAGAAACGTCCGCCGTCTTTGTCTTATTGCCTGATCCGGCATTTTGTTTCTCCTTTCTTCAAAGTTGACCGCAGGTTCCACCTTTGCGTACAGACGTTTGCGCGCAAAGGTCGCCCCTGCGGGCGATCGCCGTCCGGGCGGACGCCGGATATACCGGGCGTCCGTCGGACGGTCGGGATTGTTTTATGAATTGGCAAGTTCCCGCAGCTGCGCAATTACGTCGCCGCTGATGTTAGCCTCGGTGCAAGCGTTGTAAAGATCCTGCGCCGCGGATATGACTTGGGCATTCGTCGCGTCAGCTTCAAGCGCTTCGGCCGCATTTACGGCTGCCACGAGAGCTTTCTGCTCATCGCTGCCTGCGTCGCCTGCAGCAACCGCTGCGGTATAAAAAGCGTCCTGTTTGATTATGGCTACCGCCGAGTCGAGTTTCTGCTTAAGCGTCTGCTGGTTGTCGCCCTGCGAGGCTTCGCCGCCTCTGAGCGTCGCGTTCTCCATCGGAACGAGCGTTGCGTCGGTCGTGAACTGGAGATTGAGCGTGCCGGTCATGGACTGTTCGGCGTTCGCCGCCATGCTGTTATCGACGATATCGCCGTCGATATATACTATAGCGCTCAGTTTTATCGCCTTGTTCTGAGGAAGAGCGGTGAGCGTGAGGTCTTTTTCACCCTCTGCGTCAACTATCATATCTCCGCGAGTTACGATGCTTCCGCCGTCGACCGCCTCGCTTACCGTGAACCCGTAAAGCGCGAGATCTACGGTCAGAGTTTCGTTCTCGTCGTCTTCGTCTTCGTCAGACTCAACGCCGCCCGTATACGTCGTAACGCCGTTTGCGGTCGTTGCGGTGATAACGGGAGCCGCTATCGCTATGATGTTATATTCAACAGTCGTCGCGTTGTTTTCATCGGTGACTATAACCGGTTCGGCGAAGACTATTCTCAGCGCGTAGACAAGGCCTCTCAGGTCGTTTAACGAGAATTTGTTCGGATCGAGCGTTTTGAACTTGACGTAAGTACCGCCGCCGAGCGTCTGCTCGTTTTCGGTGTTTTCCGCGTAGATACGGTCTCTCGCAGCTTCCTGAAGCAGCAGGTTCGCGCCGGAAGCGTTGGTCCGGAAACCGAAGTCTATAACATAACCGTAAGCGTTGTCAAGCGTGCCGGTGCCGCCCGCAGCGTTCTGGGGCGCCTTGTTATTCACACCCTCATAAGCCGTAGGGAGAAGTATCGGCGAAGTCGCCTGAGTCGAGAGGCTCAACTGTCTGACGGTCAATGTCGCGCCGCTCGGTCTTACGTAATGACCGGTTATACCGGTGGCTCTGTAGTCGCCTGCCAGTTTAGCGATCTCATACAGAGCGCCGGAGCCTTCTCCGAGCACTATTGCGATCGGGTTGCCGACCATAGCCGAAAGATCTTCTTCATCGGATCTCTGCGGGTTTGTTATGCTCGTAGTACCGTCGGTGAGCGTAACATACGTTTTGTTTATAAGATCGTCTACGATGTCTTTTATAGCAGAGTAGGCGAATGTCGCGGTATCTGCCGCAGCCTCGACTCCGAGCGCGTTGTAAGCGGTCCTCGCGCCGGCGATCTTGTTTGCAGTAGTTGTATACTGTGTTATCGCGGTGTTGAGTTCAGTCGTGAACGCCGCCATGTTTGTAACCGCTGCGAGTGCCGTCGGATCTGCCGCGTCGTTGACCGCTTCAACGAGGGCGATAACCTGCTCATCGGTGAGCGTCGCCGTATTGGCGCTGCTCAGCGTATTTGCGAGAGCGATGCTCTTGATAGCCGCAAACACGTAGCCGTTGGCGGATTCAAGGCCGGTAAGCAGCGTGCCGACGATCATGGCTTCTTCTTTTGTGAAAGTAGCCGTCGAGGTGTCGGCCATAGCCATCTTAAGGAACAGGGACGCTACGGCGTCGCCGTTTGTCCTGAGCATGTTCTGAGCGGTATTTTTAGCAAGTTCGATCGAACCGCTCGCGCTGCCCAAAGCGATGGGATACTGTTTCATACGTTCGGTCCTGCCGGATGCGGTACCGATGACGCCCACGCCGTTGCCGTCGCTTTCTCTGTCGGCGAGCGGATACATACTCGGTTCCGTGTATTTGGCTATCAGCGTTTCCTGATCAACGGATATGACTCTGCCGTCGGAGCCGTATAACGGAGCGAGAAGCGGAATGCTGCCGTCTAACTTGTAATTTCCGGAAGGATCGTCGTTATCGTCCAGTATATCGAAAATATTGAGTGCCGAGGGCAGCAGCGTCACGGTATTAAGGCCGTAAGCGGTGCTGAGATCGACAAGGTTGCCCCATTTGGCGTTCGCTTCGGCGACCGACTGATTCACCATAGAATCGCCGACTTCCGACACTATGCCGAGATCGTCGGCAGTGCTGAACAGCGCGGTGCCTTTGAGCAGGGCAATTTCAAGGTTGCCGTTTGCGCCGACAGTCGTCGAGATGCCTCTGACTTCAGGCGCGGTCGAGAGAGTGAACCACGCGTAAGTTGACGAGATCATCATGATAGCGGCGACCAGAAGCATGCATATAGCAGCGCTGAGTTTCTTCTTTATGCTTATCGGCATAATGACTTTGCGCCGTCTATTCGCAGTTTTTGTCATTTTTTTATCTCCTTTCGGGATTTTATTTATTCAGCGTGTTTTTGCTCCCGCCGGAGCTGTGTTGTGCCGTGTTGATGTCAACTTACGGGTTTTGCGTCTGTGAAGCTATCGCTGCTTCGGCGTACTGATCGACAAGATCTTTCGCCTGTACCGCTTCTTCATATGATACGTTGTCAAGCTGACCGTTGTCATAACGGCCTTTCAGCAAGGCGTAACCCATCATGAACGTCGATTCAGCCAAGGTGCGTTCTGTAGCTGCTTTAGCCGCGATAGTCTCATACAGCGCCTGTCTTGCGCTGAGAACGTTCGTTATAACGCCCTTGCCGCCGACAGGATTGTTCTTGACGTCTATATCCGTCATCGGTATGAGCGCCACGTCTGTTGCGAACTGGAGGTTCAGTTTGACGGTACCGGTCGTCGTCGCCGAGAAATCGGCGTTCGTTGCGTTAGCGCCGTCGAGCCATACGATAACGCTTATCTGATATACGGTATTTTTAGCCATCGCGTCTACGAGAACGTTCTCTTCGACTGCCGTCGTGCAGGCTTTATTGCTGTAAAGAGCGATCGGGCACTTGCCGTCGGCGTCGGGCGTACCGGCTTTACCGTATGCAAGTATTGCCTGCGTCGCGTCATCTGCCGCGTTGCCGTAGTTCTGTACGAACGCTATGCGCAGACCGTCTCTGAGATTTGCCGGAGTATTCGTGAACTGCAGGTAGCTGCCGCCGCCCGCCGTTACGGGCGATACGCTCGCGTTTTCGGCATCGCTGTAAATACGCTGGATACCGTTCTGCTGAAGGATGAGTTTGGCGTCGGTCGCCGTGCCGTCGTTGCCGACGTTCGCAGCGTTGACGCGGAGAGCGAGGTCTATAACGTAACCGAACGCGGTGGCCGCGTCTTCGGTCTCTACAACGCCGCGAACGCCGTAAGACGCGTTTGCCGCGGTGTTGAATTTGCCTTCGTCTTCGTTATACGCTCTTATTATCGCCGATCCGTTCGAGAGTTCGGAAATTCTGCCGTCATAACCGAATATCGGCGTGCCGAACGTGAAACCGGTCTGCGTGCTGAACTCGCCGTTAACAGGCGTCAGCGTTACGTTGGTAAGTCCGTACGAAGGGTCGATAAGAGATACGAGGTTGCCCCATGTGATATTCGATGCCGTTATCGCAAGGTTGCCGCCGCCGTACTGACCGGACGTTCCGCGTCCGCTTCCGATGTTTGCAATATCGCCGTCTGAAGGCACCAGAGCCACCTCGAGGCTGCCGTTGCCGGTAACCGATGACCCGATCCCTTTTGCCTCAGGCGCTGTTGATATCGTATACCATGCGTATGTAGTGGTTACAAGCATGACCGTTGATACGAGCAGCAGGCATATTGCCGCGGAAAGACGGCGCTTGAGCGACGCGCCAACGTTCACTTTCCGCATTTTAGCAATTTTTGTCATTTTTTTCTCCTTTCGAGATTTATCTATTTGCGTTATCCCGCCGGATATATATTAACCGCTTGTGGGAATAGCGGATCAATAACCATTTTCCTTCTGCGAATTTTTTTTGGTTTTAAAAACCGAAGAATTCTCTGAATTTTTCAAAGAACGTTTTTTCTTTGCTTCCGTCTTCAAGCATCAGCCTGAAATTCATCTGAACACCGAGGTGGCCGCCGATCTTGGAATTATCGGCTTCCGCGTCGTCGCCCTCGAGCCACAGTACGACCGTGTATTTGTGTACCTCTTCGGGTTTGACGTTCTCGAATTTGCCGGACGTAAGGATCTTTTCGGATTCGAATTCGTACGGCACCACTCTGTAATAAGTCATACCGCCCGACTGACCGACGATCTCGAACTGCTGTGTGCCGAGAGCGGCAAGCGGCAGATCTTTATAGCCTTTGCCGGTCATCGAATACGGCGGCAGCGCTTCAGCCCCTCCGTCCGCGCTTTTTTCGGCGTATATCTTCAGCTCTCCGTCTACGAAGAGCGCCAGCCACGCCGCGGTGGAGAGATCCTTGCTTTCCGAATTCAGCTCAAGCTCCCAGGTGAAACCGACCGTGTCTTCGCCCGCGTTTTTGATATAATAAGTATAGGCGAAGTAATCTTCATTATGCTGACCGTCGATATGATCTACCCCGGGTTCGATATGCTTTATCGAGATACACGGTACGTTCTCAGCCGGTTCGGCGAAAAGTTCGATCGCGGGATTTGCGAAATCTTCCGTCTCGCTCAGCACAAAACCGTTGCGGAACAGCCCGTCCGAGAGGTTGACCGTATAGTAACCTCGCAGTCTCGTTACCGCCGCGAAGATCAGTATTATCAGCAGCAGTACGGCGAGCGCAGCTATCAGCGCGCCGAGCCAGTGACCGAAAAGCCATGCGAGAAAGCCTTTGTTTCTCTTGTCGAAATAAAGACCGAGGCTTGAAGCGACCGCTTCGAATTCCCGTTTATCCTTTATTCCTCTTGCTTTCATGTCGCGGCGCAGTTTTTTTCTGCCCGCTTTTATTTCTTTGACCTGTTCTCTTGTGAGAACCACGCCGGCGCGTTTCTTTTTGAACAGCCTTCTCTGCTTTGATTCCTTAGGGATCGCCGCGCCTGCAGGTCTGTCTGACGGCGGTTTTTTCGGTTTCGCCGGCTTATCGCCGCCTTCGGCGGCTTCTTTCAGCACGTCGTCCGGCAAACTGCCTTTATATCGTGAAGGCATTTTTCAGCTCCTCCCCGCAGCTTTTACTGCTGCTCTTCGCGCAAAAGCGAATCGCGGATCAGCCCGTCTTCGTCGGTGATCACGCCTGCGAGAGGACCGCATATCATCTCCGCGCCGCAAACCGTGAGCCACTCGAGCGTCTGCGGATCGGTGACGTCCGCGCAGAACACGCGGATCTTATTGTCGGTCAGCGCTCTTATAGCGTCGTTTATGCCGGGCTTGTCGTAAGTATCGGGAGCGAGCCTTACGTTGTCAAAGCCGAGCTCCTTGATCTTCGATATCTCGAGCGTGCCGGGATGATAGCCGTCGAGCAGCAGCGCTATGCCGTTGCGCAGATATCTCGATACGTTCTCTTCAAGCGTTTTCGTCGCGCCGACAAGCAGCGATTCGGGTATGGTGAGAAACAGTTTCGTACGGTCTACCGGCTGGTTTTCGAACAGAGTTTCGAAATTCTGCAGCTGGCTCGACTGCTTGTAGAACTGCGGCAGCATATTGAGCACTATACCGCTTGTCTGCAGTTTGCAGTTCTGCATACGGAGCAGCGTGTCGGTCGCTTCGTACAGGAAGTAATAGCTTACGTCGTTTACGATGCCGGTGCGCTTGATCATATCTTCAAGGTCCGCGGCGGATTCGGTCTCGCCGGGACGGTTTGCGATCGCGCCGAACCACGGTATCGCCTCGTAGCCGCCGACGGTGCCGTTTTTATCGGTAACGATCGGTCTGTATCTGAGGCCGAGCGGACGTCCCTCGCGTTTGACCACGAGCGGTATCGTCTCCGGTATCTGCATCGTGTAGTGAACGAATTTGTCGTATACCGCACGGCAGTTTTTCTCACACTTTTTGAATATCTCGATCAGTTCCGGATCCCAGAACGTGCCGGATTCTTTGATAAGCGTTTCGTACGCTTCTTCGAACGGATGCTCGGATCTTCTCTCCGCCGAAAGCCTGTCGAACTCTTTAGCAAGTCCGACGATACGCGCTATCGGGCTGATATTATCGCCCGAAAGCCCGTCGGGATAACCCGAACCGTTGTACCGTTCCATGTGCTGTTCGCAGCTTTCACGGATCATGAGCCACGGTATGTTCTTCGTGGGTATCTCTTCCGCGGTACCTTTTCTTTTTTCCTTTTCTCTTGCGCCCTTCTCCTGCAGTTTGGCGGCGAGAAGTCTGCCGGCTTTAGTATATTTACGGTAGACCTCCGTCTCTTCCGCTGAAAAGTCCTTCTGCCAGATCTGATATTCGGGCGGAACGAGCGCTTTACCGAGCTGATGATACAGTCCGCATTTGTAGGCGGTCTCGGTAAGCTGACCGTGCATACGGCTCTCCCACTCGCCGGAACGCTTTGCGTAAGAGGCTGAACAGGCGGCTGTGTAAATAGTCTGGGTATATTCAGCAATACGGACAGACTGCTGTCTCACAATCGGCGCAAGACCTCTGAACGCTTCGTCCCACGTATTATATTCTTTTCTTTGCCATTCCTGCTCGCTCACGTTTTTTCTCCTTTAGGGTTATAATTCTTTTGTTACGTCGTCGTCCGCGATATCGTAATCGACTATCGGCATATCGTCCTTACGGTTCTCTTTGCGTTTTACGAAGAACACGAAATACAGAGCCGTCATTATCAGTATGATGCCGAGAGCTATGAAGAACAGTACCGGCCATACTTTGTGCATCGGTATGTTGCAGTAAGGATCGGTCGGTTCTATCGGTACCTCGACCGTGACCTCTTTGATTATTTCGACAGTCTGCGCGCCGTGATTGGCGTAATCGGCGAGTATCTGATCGATGACGTCGTTTATCTTCTGCGCAAGCTCGTCCGCCTTCTGCTGATCTCTGTCGGCGCCGCCGGCGAGGAGCTGATCGGCTTCATTCAAAAGCTCGCATAACCTGAACCAAAGCTTGCCGTGTGCGCACGCTTCGTCGAGATCGTGCGCTCTGTTCACCGCCAGCTGCAGCGGCGACAGATCGATCCTCACAAGAGCCGCTATGGCTTCCGCAAGTTCGCGGGCGCCCTCGTCAACCTCGCTCTGGCTGAGGCTCGTAAGCAGGCCTATACCTTTTTCAAGCGCTTCGGCAAGTCTTGCCCAGCTTTCGGTCGTATATTCCCTCTTATCGAGAGACGAAGCTATGTCGATCTGTTTCTGAAGTTCCGTATAGTCGATAATAGGTTCGGTCTCGGGCGGTTCTGTCACCGGCGGTTCGGTTTCGGGCGGCTCGGTCACCGGCGGTTCGGTAACTACCGGCGTCGCTTTGACCTTGACCGTCTTGGTCATCGTCTTCCAGTCCGAAACGCCGCCGTAGAGGTCGCTCGTTTCATAAGTCAGCTTTATATCGCAGGTATCGCCGACCTTTGCGTTTCTGGCAAGCGTGACGCTCACGGTGATCTTCACGTCGCCTTCGCTCGAGCCGTAAAGGAATACCTTGTCGTCCGACACGTCGCCGGAGATCTTGCCGGAGTAACTGTATTTGATGCTTCTGAAAAGACTTTTATTCGAAAATTCGAAAAATCCGTCGACGCCGTAGATTTTATTTAACGTGAAAGAGACGGTAACGGACTTGCCCGCTTCAGCCTCGATCGCACCGTGGACCGTGATCGGCACGGCCGCCGCGATCGCAAAAACGAGCAGACATATGATGATTTTGCGCAGCGTCTTCATTTTTTTCCTTTCTTATTATAGGGTTTACGGCGTTTAAAAGCCGTCGTAAGCGCTGATTAAATCGATGTACGCATACGGAAAAGTCGACACGACCTGTTAGATCCGCCGTCCGGATCCGTACAGCGATTTATGCAGCGTTTATCTGCATAACGGGCTTTCCGGTAAGCCGCGCCGAAGCGCGGCTTACCGTACCCTCCGTTATTTTTTTGTTTTTTCGACAGGTTTTTACGCCCTGTTAGCCTTGCCGACTATTACCGCACCGCCGAGAGCGATCACGGCTGCCGCCGCAATGACCGCCACCGCCGCGTCAGACGTCGGGGGCACGTCGATGATGACGTCCGTTTCGGAACGAGTCTTCAATCCGGTACCGGTTGCTTCTCCGCCGGACATATTGCCGTCTTTGTCGCCCACTTCATAGTGGAATACGATTTCGCAGGAGTCGCCGGGTTTTGCGGAGGACGATACTACCGCGTCGAGTTTGATCGAAACGGCGGTGGATTCCTTACCGAAGATATAAACTTTGTCGTACGAAAGTTCACCGGTGAAGGTGCTGTCCTGACTGAATTCGAAGCTGTCGAACATCGCTCTGTTGGAAAACTCGAAGTAACCGTTGATGGCGTATGAGCTTTCTATGTCGAACGATACTGTGACGGTCTTACCGGGTTCGGTTTCTATAACGGCGAAAGCAGAAGTTGCCAATCCCACCGCCATGATCGCGACGACCAGTAAACCGACGAGGAGTTTGCGTAATGTTTTCATCGATTTGATTCCCCTTTTCTGTTATTCAAGATCCGATTTGTAATCCTTCGGACGGATGTACTTGATGGTGTTCTTTACTGCGTCGCCGGATTCAATTCTGCCGTTGCAGTTCGTGTCACCGGCGATGAATCTGAGACCGGTAAGTTCCGCAATGCCCATGTAGTGGTCGAGCATGAGTTTCGCGTCACCGGAATCGATTCTGCCGTTGCAGTTCGTATCGCCGATGATTACGACGTCGTATTCTTTCGTTACGGTTCCGTCGTAGTCGGGGTTCTGCGCGGTCACGGTGACTAACGTACCGGTCGGTACGAGGTCGCCGTCGCCGAGTTCGGCGTCTTTGGCGGTTATCTTGATCTCGGTCGTTTCAGCGTGTTCGAAGGTGAATCCGAGCTGCGCTTTGAACTGAGCCGTCGTGATGCCGTTGCCGGCGAGTTTGAGATCTTCAAGGCTTGCGGGATCAAGTACGTCGAGGATTATGATGCCTCTCGTGTTGTCGATCTTGTATGCAAGCGTCGGATCCTGTTTGTCTATCGTCGGGTTGTTGATCACGGGAGCGTAAGGCGTGAGAGTGTAGACGAAGTCGTTGTTTTCATTTTCTTCGGAAACTTCGCTGTATTCGGATCCGCTCTTGACGGTCGATGTGATCTGCTTATCTATTGTGAGTTTCGCTTCTTTGCTTGTGAGGATGATGCTGTAAGAACCGAAGTCTGCGTAATCCGCGCCGACTACCTTTACGTCGCGGTCAAGCTCAACGTCAGCGGTCAGAGCTACGTCGCCGTAGATCGTGATCGTGCTGCCCGCGGTCGCCGCCGCAAACGCTTCGTTCAGGTCGTCGCCCTTATACAGGACTTCGTCGCCGTTGGTGACGATTATCTTATACATACCGAGCGTGTAGACGTAGTTGTCGTCATCGTCGGTATCTTCGTTTACGAAGTAAGGATCGCCCTGCGGTACTACCGTGTCGGTGATCTGTACGTCGATCGTCAGTTTGGAGTTTTCAGCGTCGGTAAGGATGATCTTGTATTCGCCGAAGTCTACGAATTCGCCGCCTTCGAGTTTGACGTCGCGGTCAAGCTCAACGTCCGCGGTAAGCTCAACTTCGTCGAGAACGTAGATCGTGCTGCCGGCTGTCGCCGCTGCGAACGCTTCATTGAGATCGTCGCCCATGTAGAGGACTTCGTCTTCCGCGCTGTAGACTATGATCTTGTATTTCAGATCTTCTTCAAGCGTATAGACGTAATTGTCTTCATCGTCCTGTTCTTCGGCTACGGAGTAATCTTCGACGCCGGATTCGACGTAATCAAGAGCTTCGATGTCGATGATGAACTTGGAGTTGTCGGGATCGGTGAGGATGATCACAGATTCGCCGAAGTCTACGAATTCGCCGCCCTCGAGTTTGACCTCGCGGTCAAGTTCTACGTCTTCGGCAAGTTCAACTTCGTCGAGAACGACTATCGTGTAGCCGTCGAGCGCCTGATCGAACGCTTCGTTAAGGTCGAAGCCCTGCCATACTCTGTCGCCGTTTTCATCGAGAACGATGATCGGGAACGGTACGTCTTCGGTGAAGAGTTTGACCGTGAGTTTGATGGTTTCGGCCGTCGCCTGTACCGTTACGCCGTATTCGCCGCTTACTTCAAACGAACGTTTGACTTTCTTGTCGTTCTTTTCGGAGCTGTATACGCCGTAATCCTTTTCAAACTTGCCGAGTTTAGTCGAGCTGCCGCTGAAATGGAGACGGTTGATGACCTTGAACGTTATTTTAATTAATCTTATATATGTGTCGAAGAGTTCGGCAGCGCCTTCGTCGATTATGTCGTCGAGTCCGAGAGCGGATACCATGTCGTCAAACGACGTGTTGGTATCGAAGCTGTCGAGCAGTTCCTGCGTGGTCATCTTTTCGACCGCGGCTTTGAGGTCGGACATTACGTAGCCGGTCTCATAATAGGTCTTGATCGCTTCTACGAGAGCTTCGCGTTTCGCTTCGTCTTTAGTACCGTTTGCGAGTACCACGCCTATGACTATCGCGTAGTTGGGATCGCCGGTGAGGTCCGCGGTAGCGTCAACGCTGCCGTTGCCGATCACTACGGCGTTTCTTGTCTTGCTGTCATAGTATACGTCTTCGAGTTCGACTTCAGCGTCGATCGTGAGGATCTCGCCGAGTTTTACGAGGAGATCGCCGATACCGTCGTTGTCGTCGATGTAGAAGTTGATCGTCTGGGATTTTTCTATGTCTTCGTTCGGGCCTACGTTTGCGGTGAGGTAATCGCCTGCCGTCACGTGTTCGAGTTCGAACGTCCACGGTTTGTAGTTGACTTCGTACGTCGCTACGGCTTCGCCTGCGAGCATCGCTTCGCCTACTGCGGTGAGATCGCCGGTAAGTTTGTCTATAAAGTCGTTTACGAGAGCCGTTACGCCTTCGCAGTTGATGAAGTCGAGAGCTTCGTTGACGTCGTCTGCGTGTACGCCTTCAATGAATCTGAGAACGTCGTCGAACTGAGCCGTGTAAAGTTCGTTGCCGCCTACGGTGAGAGCCGCGCACATGTAGTAGTTGAACGCGAAGTCCGTAACGAGCTCGGCTCCGATAGCCTTGAGGCCGGCCTTGTTCTGATCCTTGATCGTTCCGCCGTCGGGCGTGAAGTGTACGTTGATCACTTCGTCGCCGCCTCTGGACGGTACTACTTCTATGTAGTAGTAGAGGTTCTTGACTTTGCCGTCTTCGTACTTGTAACCGGTCTTCAGCATCGAGGATACGTCTGAGCCGTATTCGCCCGCGGTGATAATCGCGTTGCCGCTGACGGTACCGGTCACGCCGGCGCCGCTGTCGGTAGCGAGCGAGCTGTCGATAACGAGCGTTCTCGCGTCGCAGACGAGGTTGCCGTTGATCTTATGGCCGTTGAGGTCGAGCATCGCCTGCTTTTTGATCGTTACGTCGCCGTCGTAGTCGCCGAGGAGTATGATCGCTGTGTTCTTGTGGGCGGATCTGAGAGACTCGGCAAGATCGCGCGTGTAAACGACTTTAGCCGTTCCCTTTGCGCTGTGATCGAGTACGAGTGCTTCGTAATCGTTTCTGTTATTGAGCGTTACTTTTACTCTGACGTTGACGCCGGTCTCGTTTTCCTTTATCTTCGCGCGGAAGGTTTCGGCGAGATTCAGCTTGTCGAACAGAGCCTGGAGATCGTAGTTGACGTCGCCCGTGTAAGAGTTCGAAGTCGCCGTCTCCGTATCGGGATCTATCGTTATATTGTCGAGTACGTGGTTGACGACCTTGCGCGCTTTGGAGTAGTATTGTTCATACTTGGAAAGCTCTACGGTCTTATGCACTTTTGCAAGTGTGTTTTCGAACGTTGTCGTCGTGATCTCCTCGTCGCCGACTATGAATTTGACGGTTTCGAGTACGAGATCCTTGAGCGGCAGGAGGTCGACTTCGTCGAGATCGTGCAGCGTCGTGTTGCCGAGAGCGACCATGGCGGAAATGTAAGCCTGATACGCTCTGTCGGGCATTCTAAGCTCGATGTCGAGCATGCCGTCGTGCGCGGTGACGTTGCCGTAGGACTTTGCTTTCTTGGCAAGGTCGCGTACGTCTTTCATTCTGTTCGTGCTCTTGCCGAAGTCTTCCACGGTGACGTAGAGTTTCACGGAAATACCGGTGTCGTTCTCGCTTACGCCGAGTTTCAGCATCGTTTCCATGAGCTTGCCGCCGAGCAGTTCGGTATGCGGTATCTTCTTGCCGTTGTTAAGGTAGATATTGCCGCTCTCCGAGTTGATCACGGTCGCGCCCGGAAGCGTCATTTCGTTGATCGTGCCGTCTTCGTTGACAGCGTCGAGCAGCGTGTCGATGCTCATGCCGCTGTTGAGTACGGCGTTGATGAACGCCTGCGCGGAGAGCAGATCGTTTTCACGGAGGAAGTCGCCGTCCAGTTCGATATGCGTGAAATCGGAGGCGGTTATCGCTTCGGCCGTGTTCTTGATGTAATCATACACTTTGGAGATGTTCTTCGGAGACAGACGCAGCACCAGGATGAGGTTGCCGTTTTCGTCTTCGAGCGGGATGAACGCGACGGAGATGTTCTTGCCGTCGAGCAAGCCCGCTTCCGCAGCGCCGTTGTTGATCTCTTCTACGAGGTCAAGCGTGTTATTGCGGTAGATATCGACTACCTTACGCGCGATGTCTTTGTATTCTTCGCCGTCGATCTGTTTAGCGGTGAAGGTGAAGCTCTTGGCTTCGCTGCCGACGATTATCTCTTCGCCGCATACGTTGTAGCTGTACGCCTTGCCGTTTTCTTCACAGGCGGGGAGAGTTATCGTGGGAACGTCGAATTTGAACGTCGTCGTCGTGATCGCGAGACCGTATTCGTCGTAGAACGTTACGGTGTATTCCTTCGGTCCGAACGTGACCGTTACCGTTTCGTCGCCGGCAAGCGTCTGTCCGGCGGCAAGCGCCAGAGTATCGGAGGTCTCGTAGTGAGCCGCGTCTATGCCGAGCGAGGCAACGAGAGCGTCGATCTGTCCGTTTATCGCTTCGATATCGGCGTCGGTAAGCGGTTCGAGCGTTGAGAACGCGAGTGCGGCGCTGCCTTGTTTTATGACTTCGCCGTTGCTGTTGACCGCTTTGACGTTGACCGTTACGACCGCTCTCTGCGGCGCGGCTGCGTCAAGCGTCTTTACGAGCACGAACTGGCGGCTCGTTGTCGTAAGTTCTTCAACTTCGCCGACGCGTTCTATTGCCGCGACGAGTTCCGCAAGTGAAGGACTTGCTGTATTTATCGCTTCATGAGGATCGCTGAGAGTTACTCTGCTGAGATCCGCTATGATATCGGCGATACGTTCGTAGTATTCTTCATACTCGATATCCTGGAGCAAAGGCAGGAACGCCGGATCGTTGTATATCGTAGCAAGATTCGCGTTGAGTATTTCGACCTGTTTTCTTATACGCTGATAATTGCCGTCCTGATAGTAGTATGCGAGTCCGCTCTTGCGGTATTCGGTGAGGTAGATGTAGAGGTAAAGCTCCGCGGCGTCATTGTCCACGCATCCGTTGAGGATCGCGTCGACAGACGCTTTGGCTTCCTCGCTCATTTCGCTGCCGCCTACGCCGAACTTGATCTGGTTGAGCTTTGCTCTGTTGAGCTGGCCGAGTTTGGAGTACAGGCCGTTGATGATCTCGAGATTCTCTTTCTGATCAGCTGCCTGCTCCGCAAGATCGCGCGGGAGATTGTAGGCGTCGAGTATCTGCTGTTCGGTAACCGCGTCTGCGAGGTCGATCTTATATTCGACTTCAACACGGTCGAACTGTACCGACGTGAACGTCGCCTTGCCGTCCGCAAACGTGAATTCGGCGGTCACTTCGTCGGTGCCGAGTATCGCTCTGCCGCTGACGGCTTTCCACGAAATGCCATTCAGACCGGAAGCGTAGTTCTTAGCGACTACCTGGTACTTGTACGTAGGCGTTTCGGCGTCGGTACCGTCGCCGGAATCGGTTATCACCGATACGGCGATGAGGTTGTCGCTGTTGTCGGGTTCTCTAAGACGGAGATATTCGCTCTTGAGCGCTACCGAATTGAGAACGTCGAGCTGAGCCGCGCTGAGATCGTCCGCGAAGTTGACGGCGACCAGTTTGTTGATCGTCTGCACGTTCCACGGTTTGCCTTCGCTGCGGTTGATCAGCGTGTTACCGGTGATCCTGACTATTTCGCCCTGCAGGAAGGACTGGCCGTTCGCGGTATAGTCGTAAACGAGCTCTTCGCCTTCGTGCAGCGGGAGAAGCATATTGTAACCGTACGGTACGGTCGCCGGCAGTTCCGTTTCGAAGTTGTATTCCACGTTGAACTGCTTCGGCGTGTATTTGATGTTGTAGGTGAGATCGCCCGAGAGGACGCCGGTTATCTCGTCGGCGACTCTGTCGTAGAATTCTTCGCTGATCTCGATCCACGCTTCAAGCGCCATCTGTTCGACGGTGCTCTCGTTTATCGCTTCGATGACCTTTTCCGCGCTGGTGCCGTCGAGCAGACGGAGTTCGGCGGAGTGGGATTCGAGAGCGGTGGGGACCGCGCTGTTGACTGACGTCTCTTTGATGACTTCAGCCGATACGACGACCGTCACGATGTGCTGGTTGACGTTGTATCTCACGACGGCGGTGTCCGCAAAGAGTTTCTCAAGGATCTCGTCGTCATGGAATTCGGCGTTCGCTGCGGATGCGGCGAGCTCGTCGAGAGTCTGATAATCCTCGGCGGTCATGCCGTCTTTGAGCGGGTTCGAATCGAGCATCGCCCAGTCGTCTTCAACGGCGGGAGCCAGATTGTCGAGCAGAGCTTTCAGCGATTTGCGCACGGTGCTGAGTTTTCTCGCCGTGCTGTTGCTGGAGCCGAGCATATCGATGATATCGACGATGGCGGCGTCGTTGTAGATCGTCTCGATCTGCGTGTAGATCTTATTGACCTCGGATTTGAGCGCGCTGCCGTTGTTGACGAGGTATTCAAGCTTTGACTCGGCGGCGTCATAATCGTAGAGCATTACTTCTATGACGAAGAAGTCATCGTTTTCCTCGGTCTGCGCTTTGAGATCGGAGATCGCGGCGATCGTATCCTCGTTGCTGATCTGCAGTGCGAGCGAACCGTCGTAAAGTTTTACGAGCGAGTCGATGTTGCCTGAGATGGCGTTGAAGTTGCCCTGGTTGCCGTCGATCACTTCTCCGTTTTCAAACAGACGCGCTGCGTTGAACGGAGCGTTGAGAAGTTTCGCCTGCGTGTCTTCCGCGATGGGGATATGGAGTTCGAAGTAAGCTTCGACCGAGTAAGCGGTGCCGTCATATTTGAACGTGCCTTCGCCGTCGGTGAGCTTAACGATCTCGGTATCTTCGGAATACACGACAGATGCGTAGACGGGATTCCAGACGAATCCGTCCTTTTCAAATGCGCTTACGCTGATGTGTCTCGTTTCGGCGTTTACCGATACGAGATCGCTGTTTCCGGAAGGAACCGGATAAGTAAGCGTCCTGCTTTTCAAAAGCCCGGACTTAAGGATGGCCTTTTCGCCGTCGGTCAGGCTTTCGTAGTTGTCGGCGACGAGTTCTGCTTCGGTGACCGTTTTGTAGTCGGTCGCTTCTTCTGTCGCGTACGTTATCATCGAAAGGTTCATCGACGACAGCATAACGAACATGCAGAGCGCGAATGCCAACACTTTGTTGAGCATACTGGTTTCTTGTCTCATGCTTTTCCTCCTTAGCATTGAAGCGGTATTTAGTACCTGTTTTTGGCCCGGATCATACGCTTTATCGTCCGTCGTCTTTCTTTTCGGTGTTAACGCCGCGGTTTTCACCCGAAAAACACTTGTCCGAAAAAACGGACATTCCCTCAGCATATAATTCAAGCTTTGCTCTATTGTACCATGCTTTTTTTTATTTGTCAATAAATATACAAAAAAAAATAATAATTTTCTGTCTTACGATTATGAACTTTTTTGGGGATAGTTCAAAACTTTTCATTACTTTTTTATCCGTTTTCATACGCTGCTTTTCATACGCTGCGCCGTCTTCAATTCAATTCTACACCCGCCGCGGCGGAAAGTCAATCTGTAATTTATGGAAGGACGGCGCTTCATTTCCGGTTAAAAAAACACGCGGCCGGTGCCTTTCGGCGGCGTGATAAGGTTGCTTTTTGATCTGTCGCTGCCGCGCCGAAATGAATTGCGCCTGTCGGCGCGTGAATTGACTTTCAGCCATGAATTGTGCCTTCGGCACGTGAATTGCGCCTATCGGCGCGTGAATTGACTTTCAGCCATGAATTGTGCCTTCGGCACGTGAATTGCGCCTATCGGCGCGTGAATTGACTTTCAGTCATGAATTGTGCCTTCGGCACGTGAATTGCCCTGCGGGGCATACGGCGCAATTCAATTCACGGCGAAGCCGAATCATGCCGCACAGCGGCAATTCATGACGGCAAAGCCGTCAGTCTTATAACGGTCACCCGTTCGGCGCGGCTTTTTTCGAAAAAAATGAAAAATTACAAAAAATACTTGCAAAAAGCGAAATCTTGCAATATAATATACCAACAAACTTTATCGGGCGGTGATCACATGGACGGCAGTACCGTAAAAAACAATACCGAAATAAAAACCGACGCCGCGTCGCGGAACCGGATCATAGTC
The DNA here is from genome assembly GCA_016281775.1 of Clostridiales bacterium. Lineage (GTDB taxonomy): Bacteria > Bacillota > Clostridia > Oscillospirales > CAG-272 > UBA1248. The sequence goes on from JAEEJH010000140.1 coordinate 39,690, forward strand.
AGAACGAGCATAGCGGGCATACTCGCCAACGTTTTGCTGTCGGCGGTCAAAGCCGCGGCGGGTCTGATATCGAATTCGATCGCGATAGTGCTCGACGCGGTGAACAATCTGTCGGACGCCGCTTCGTCGGTGATCACGATCGTCGGCACGAAGCTCGCCGGCAGAGAGCCGGATAAGAAGCACCCGTTCGGCCACGGCCGCATAGAATATCTCTCGGCGATGCTGATATCGGTGATCGTTCTGTACGCGGGCATAACGTCGCTCGTCGAGTCGGTCAAAAAGATCGTTTCTCCCGTCGCCGCGGACTATTCGCCGGCGATCCTGATAACCGTATCGGCGGCGGTGTTCGTGAAGATATTTCTCGGTCTGTATTTCAAAAAGACCGGCAAAAAGGTCCGCTCGGACTCGCTTATAAACTCCGGGCAGGACGCTCTGCTCGACGCCGTGATCGCCGTTTCGACGCTTACCGCCGCGGCGGTCTATCTGATCTGGGGCGTATCGCTTGAGGCGTGGCTCGCCGCCGCGATCTCGCTCATCATCATCAGATCCGGCGTGGGGATGCTGCGCAGGACGATCTCGCGGATACTCGGCGAGGGCGCCGACGCAAAGCTCGCCGCCGACATAAAACAGACCGTTTGCTCTTTTTCCGACGTGAAAGGCGCATACGATCTCGTACTGCACAACTACGGGCCGGATATATTCACGGGATCGATCCACGTCAGCATTCCGGATACGTACGGCACGGGCGAGCTCGACACGCTGATACGCGAGATAACGGCGGAGGTGTACCGCAAACATAACGTTTACCTTACGGCTATCGGTTTTTATCCGGTCAATACGAAAAACAAAAACGTTACCGAAATGCACGACGCCGTTGAGGCCGCCGTGCTCGCCGATCCCGACGTCAGGGAAATGCACGGGTTTTACGTAGATGAAAACAAAAAGGTGATCCGCGTCGATCTCGTGATCGGTTTCTCCGCCAAAGACAGACAAAAGACGTTTGAAACCGCCGAGGAGAAAATAAAAACGCTTTATCCCGACCACGAGGTAATCGCGGTGATGGATACCGATTACGAAGAGTGACGGCGCCTGAAATTCAGCAAGCCGGCGGCAGTGCGCGCCGGCTTTTTTGCCGGTTATTTACGGTTGACGGCGTTTTGCGGCGCGCGTCTTATAAACACTTGACAAAAATCTTTTTGTATGATATAATCCGGGACGAAAAAACACATGGAGGCCAATATGTTAAGAATAGAACATCTTACGAAAAAATACGGCGACAAGGCGGCCGTCGACGATCTTACGCTCCACATACAGCCGGGCGAGATATACGGCTTTATCGGCCATAACGGCGCCGGCAAGACGACGACGCTCCGCTCCGCCGTCGGTATACAGCAGTTCGACGCCGGCGAGATATATATAAACGGTCTTTCGATAAAGACGTCGCCCGTAGAATGCAAAAAACAGCTCGCCTACATTCCCGACAATCCGGATCTTTACGATTTCATGACGGGCATCAAATACCTCAATTTCATAGCCGACGTCTACGGCGTGCCTGCCGACGCGCGCAAAAAACGCGTCGACGAGCTTGCCGGGGCGTTCGGTCTGACCGACGATCTCGGTCAGGCGATCTCCGCGTACTCGCACGGTATGAAACAGAAGCTCGCGCTGATATCGGCGTGGATACACGAGCCGAAGCTTATAATCATGGACGAACCGTTCGTCGGTCTCGATCCTAAGGCGGCGCATATCCTCAAAGGCATGATGCGCGGCGTGTGCGAAGGCGGCGGCGCGATATTTTTCTCGACGCACGTTCTCGAAGTCGCCGAAAAGCTCTGCGACAAGGTCGCCATAATCAAGCAGGGCAAGCTCATAAGGAGCGGTACGATGGAAGAGGTCAAAGGCGACGATTCGCTTGAAGAAGTGTTCCTCGAGCTGGAGGGCGAATAATGTTTAAGACGTTACTGAAAAAACAGTTTACCGAGATATTCCGCGCGTACTTTTTCGACCAGAAAAAGAACAAAGCCAGAACGCACGGGCAGACGGTCGGACTTTTCATACTGTTCGGCTTTCTTATGATCCTGATATTCGGCTCAGTGATGCTTCCGATCTGTATGATGCTCTGCCCCGCGCTCGCGGCGACCGGCAACGCCTGGCTGTATTACGCGATAATCGGGCTTCTCGCGCTCGTTCTCGGCGTGTTCGGCAGCGTCTTCACGACGTATACGACTTTATACGTCGCGAAAGACAACGATCTGCTCCTCAGCATGCCGATACCGGTCAGATACATAATGTTCTCCCGCCTGCTGAGCGTCTATCTTATGGGGCTTATATACTGTGCGATGCCCGTTATCGGCGCCGGCGTCATTTATTTCATCTTCACCGGCGTTACGGTAAAAGCCGTTATAGGCTGCGTGATGCTTCTGCTCATCGTTTCGCTTATCGTATTCATACTCGCGTGCGGTCTCGGCTACGTCGTTGCCGGGATAAGCCGAAAACTGAAAAACAAAAGCGTTTTCGTGGTCCTGCTTTCCCTTGCCGGCTTCGCCCTGTATTACGTACTGTATTTCAAGGCGATGAACGGGATCGAAGAAATTGTGGCAAACGCCGCGCTCTACGGTCAGCAGGTCAAGGATTCCGCTTATATCCTCTATCTGTTCGGCAGCGTAGGCGTGGGCGAAGCGGTGCCGATACTGATATTCACCGCGTCCGTTCTCGCCGTTCTCGCACTCGTGTGGTATATTATATCGCGCAGTTTCATTAAGATCGCGACGTCGACCTCGACCGCGTCGAAAGCGCGCGTCAGACTCAAAGACTCGGAAGCGAAAAGCGTCGGCGCGGCTCTTATCGGCAAGGAATTCGCGCGGTTCATCGCAAGTCCGCTTTATATGCTGAATTCCGGCTTGGGCGTACTGTTCATCCCCGCGGTCGGCGTGTTCTTTCTGATCAAAGGCAGAGAGATCGCGCAAACGCTGTCAGCCGCGTTCGGCGGCAGCGCTTTTATCGCGATCGCCGTGTACGGGATCACGCTCTTTCTTCTGATGATGATCAGCCCCGCGATCGCATCGTTTTCGCTTGAAGGCAAAAACATCTGGATCCCGCGGTCGCTGCCGATAGAACCGATACGGATAATAAAAGCCAAACTGTCCTTACAGCTTCTGCTCTCCGGCGTTCCCGCCGTATTCACTGCGATTTGCGCAGTCGCGTCGTTCGGATTTTCCGTATTCGATTCCGTTATGCTGTTTTCCGCGATGATATCCGCCGTTCTGCTCGGTTCCGTATTCTATACTTTTCTGGGCATCCGTTTCGCCAACCTTACCTGGACGAACGAGATGATACCGATCAAACAGGGAACGGGCGTTTTAGTCGGTATGCTTTCGACGCTCGGTTTCACGATAGTATCCGGCGGTGTTTGCAGCGTACTGTGTCTGTTCGCAGGCGCGGGCGTAAGCTTAGCCGTCGTCACCGCGGTTTCGCTCGGCATATCCGCGCTGATATACCGGTGGCTCAAGACAAAAGGCTGTGAAATGTTTGAAAGACTTCAATAAACCGACCGGGCTGACGCGGATGCTCAGCCCGGTTTTCACGTTCGAAATGAACAGAACCGCGCCGGCAGGCGCGGTTCGTTATTATTCTTCGGGTTTGGTTTCGAGTTTCAGAGGATAGTCGGCTATGTGCTTCAGCCTGAAGCCGTTTTTCTTATACTCTTCGTAGTCGAACGCTTCGAGTTCGTCTATCGCGAGCTTATGGAACTCGTAGAAATTATGCCACCATTCGTAGCCGGAGCCGAGTTCCGCGCCGAGGTACGCGTCGGCGATGTCGCAGCCCATCTGCGGCGCGACGTAGAACGCGCCCATCGCGAGAACGTTTACGCCGTTGCCGGTTATCGCGCGCAGCGCCGCCGGCACGCTTTCGACCACGCCCGCGTGTACGTGCGGACATTTGCTTGCGGCGATATGTATGCCCATGCCCGTGCCGCAGAACAAAAGCGCCCTCTCGAAATTGCCTTCGGATATCTGCGCTCCGACGCGCAGGCCGACGCGATGGAACATATTCTCGGTATCTTCGACTGTCGGATCGGTCACGCCGAGATCGGTGACGGTCCAGCCTTTCGCTTTGAGATGCGCGACGACCGCTTCTTTGAGCGGATAGCCGGCGAAATCGGCGCCGACGAGTATCTGTTTGTCTTTGATCGTTTTCATACCGTATCTCCTTATTTAAGATTCTTCATCCATTTGACCGAAAGTTCGATCCATTTCGCCGCGTCTTCGTGTATCATCTGCGGATAACCCGCGCAGGTCTCTTCGTTTGCGAGCGCGAGACCGTGAGGACCGTGCGGATAGATATGTATCTCGAAAGACACGCCGTTCGCGTCGAGCACTTCAGCCATGCGCAGCGAGTTGATTATCGGCACGGCGTTGTCGTCCGCGGTCGCCCAGATGAACGCCGGGGAAGTTTCTTTGTTGACGTAAAGATCGATCGAATACTTTTCAAGCTGTTCTCTGCTCGGTTCGGTCGTGCCGATTATGCTGTAAAAGCTGCCGAGGTGAGTCGATACGACGGAACTGATCACCGGGTACGCGAGCACGGTGCCGGCAGGTCTGTTTACGCCGTACGGGAAATCCTCCCCGAGCTTTTCAAGCAGCCACGGCGCGTTCCAGAAAGTGCCGAGCGAGGCGCAGAGATGACCGCCTGCCGAAAAGCCGACGGCAAAAACTCTGTCGGGGTTGATATTGAACTCCTTTGCGTTTTCTTTGATGTACTTCATGGCGAGCGACGCTTCGGTAAGCGGCGTGAATCCGGCGGCTCCCGCTCCGCAGGTGTAATAGAGCAGAAACACGTTCATACCGGCGGCGAGATACTGCTTGACGATAGGTTCCGCCTCGCGGTCGGAGCACATCTGATAACCGCCGCCCGGCAGAACGAGCATCGCGTCTCTGCCTTTGATCGGCATCTCGGGCGATTCGCTGCAGATATAGCAGTACAATCTCGCCCCGTCAAGGATTTTTACTTCTTCGATCCTCATGTTTTTTACCGTCCTTTATAGTAAATTTTTAATCGATTCGATAACAAGATCCGGTTTCTGCTCATCCGGACAGTTCTGCAGATCGGAAAGAACCGTCTCCCCGGTCAGAACGAGCACGGCGTATATGCCGGAATTTTTGCCGAGCGCTATGTCGGTGTAAAGTCTGTCGCCGAAAATGCAGGCTTCTTTCGCTTTGCATCCGGTATACGAGAGTATCATCTCCGCCGTGTCTTTGTACGGCTTGCCGAAGAATCTCGGTCTTACGCCGGTAGACGCGGTCACGGCGGCGGCAATCGCGCCGCTGTCGGGTATGAAGCCCGTTTCGGTCGGGCAGTTGAAATCGGGGTGAGTGCACAGATATTCCGCGCCGTTTCGTATCAGCGTGCAGGCTTTTTCGAGTTTTTCGTACGTAAGAGTGGTGTCGAAGCTCGTGACGACGATATCCGCCTCGTCGGACAGTGTTATCCCGGCTTTTTCAAAACTCTCGGCAAGCATCGGTGTGCCGAGCAGAAAGACCCTTTTGCCCGGTCTTTCAGTCAGCAGAAACCTTACCGTAACGTCGCCCGCGGTCATTATCTCTTCACGCGAAGGCTCGAAACCCATTTTCGTCAGCCTGTCGAGATACACCTCGGGATTTTTGGAGGCGTTGTTTGTGAAGAACAGCACTTTTTTGCCGTCTGCTCTGAGTTTTTTTATAAACTCGACCGCGAACGGAAATACTCTGTTCCCGAGGTAGATCGTGCCGTCCATATCGAAAATGAACAGCTTTTTATCCTTAAGCGGTTTTTTCATATCATTTTACCCTGCCTGAACTGACTTTGATAAAGATGCTCGTAAAAGCCCCTCGCTCCGATAAGCTCGTTATGCGTGCCGCGCTCTATTATGTCGCCGTCTTTCATGACGAGTATCTCGTCCGCGCTGTGCACCGTCGAAAGGCGGTGGGCGACGATAAAGCTCGTTTTGCCTTCGGTCATCTCGTCGAACGCTTTTTGTATCTTCTTTTCGGTCATCGTATCGACCGAAGACGTCGCCTCGTCGAGTATGAGTATTTTCGGTTCGGTTATCATTACGCGGGCGATGCATAAAAGCTGTTTCTGCCCCTGAGACAGACCTCCGCCGCCCTCTTCGAGCACCGTATCGTATCCGTCGGGCAGTTTCGTGATGAATCCGTGAGCGTGCGCGGCTTTGGCGGCGGCGATCACTTTTTCTCTGCCCGCGCCGGGACAGCCGAGCGCGATATTGTCGGCGACCGTGCCGTATCTGAGCCACGTATCCTGCAGGACCATGCCGAAAAGCGAGCGCAGTTCGGCTCTGCCGACGTCTCTTATATCGCTGCCGCAGACCTTTATGCTGCCGGCGTTTACGTCGTAGAACCTCATAAGCAGATTTATCAGCGTCGTCTTGCCGCAGCCGGTGGGGCCGACTATCGCGGTATGCTTGCCGGGCGCCGCTTCAAAACAGAGGTCGCGTATGAGCGGTTTTTCAGGCGAATACGAAAACGAAACGCGGTCCATAACGACGCTGCCGTCTTCTTTTTCAAAGCCTTCGCCGGTCTCTTTCGTCTCTTCCGGCTCTTCCGTAAAGGCGAATATCCTCTCGGCGCAGGCGAAGGCGTTCTGCAGTTCCGCCATGACGCCGGATATCTCGTTGAAAGGTTTCGTATATTTGCTCGCGTAAGACAGGAAGCTCGACAGCGCGCCTACCGTCATACCGCCGCTTATGACCGTGAGCGCTCCGGTGAGCGCGACGGCGGCGTAAACGATCGCGTTGACCGCTCTCGTCGTCGGGTTTGTAAGCGACGACGAAAACACGGCTTTCTGCGACGATCTTCTCAATTTTTCGTTCAGTATCCTGAATCTCGCCTTCGCCTGCTCCTGACCGCCGAGCGCGAAAACGGTCTTTTCTTCACCTATCATCTCGTTTACGAACGAGGTCTCTTCGGCTCTGTCTTTCGCCTGCTCGGCGAACATGCCGTAGGTCTTGTTCGCTATGATCTTCGCGGTGAAAAGCGATACGGGCGTAAGGACGATGACGACGATACTGACCGTCGGGTTGGCGATCAGCATGAACACGAGCGTGCCGATTATCATACAGACGCCCGAAAACAGCTGTGTGAAGCCGAGCAAAAGCCCGTCGGAAAACTGTTCGGCGTCGCTCGTAAGGCGGCTCAGCGTGTCGCCCTCGGAATGAGAATCGAGATACGAGACCGGCAGGCGCTGTATCTTATCGAACATCTCCTCCCGTATGTCGCCGACGATGCCGAAAGCCGCTTTGTTGTTTACCGCGCTCATGCACCACTGTATAAGAGCCGCCGCGGCGGCGCATACGGCGATCTTTACGAATATAACGGAAAGCCCTCCGAAATCGACGTTGTTTTTGCCGATTATGAGGTCGACCGCGTCGCCGAACAGTCTCGGTATGTAAAGCGAGAACACAGCGTACGCCGCGGACAGTATCATGACGAGCGCGAACAGGGGCGCGTATTTTCTGAATTTTTTAAGGAGTTTGCCGACCGTCGCCTTTTTCACGCCGTCACCTCCCCGCTCTGTTCCGTCTGCGACTCGTAGATGCTTCTGTAAACGGAGCAGTCTTCGAGCAGCCGTTCGTGAGTGCCCGCGCCGACTATACCGCCGTCGTCGAGCACGACTATGAGATCGCAGTTTCTTACGGTGGAAACGCGCTGAGCGACGTTTATAAGCGTAAGGCCTTTTATCTTCGATATGTTTTCTCTCATTTCCGCGTCTGTCGCGTAATCGAGAGCGGACGAACTGTCGTCAAGTATGAGTATGCGCGGACGCCGCAGAAGCGCCGCGGCGACGGTGAGCCTCTGTTTCTGCCCGCCCGAAAAATTTCTGCCGTTCTGTTCGACCTGCGCGTCGAGACCGCCTTTTTCCGTAACGACGCCGTAAGCGCAGGCGGCTCTCAGCGCCTCGTTCATCTCTTCGTCGGTACGCCCGTCGAGCCCGAAGCACAGATTGCTTCTGACCGTGCCCGAAAAAAGCACGGCTTTCTGCGGCACGACGCGCACCGTTTCATAAAGCTGCTTTTTCGTAAACGACTTTACGTCCGCGCCGAAAAGCTCCACTTTGCCTTTCTGCGGATCGTAGCTGCGCGCGATGAGCGATATGAGCGAGGTCTTGCCCGAGCCCGTTCCGCCGATGACGCCGACGGTCTGCCCTTCTTTTATTTCGAGGTCTATGTTTTCAAGCACGTTTTCACCGCCGTACGACAGAGAAACGCCGGAAAGCGCGACCGCGGTATCTCCGTGCAGCTGCGCCGGTTCGTCCGGATATTCCGCCGCCGAGCCTTCGTTCAGCACCGCCGAGACGCGTTTGCCGCTCGATACGGCTTTGGTGAGATTGATCGTGAAATCGGCGATCTTGATCAGCTCGACTATTATCATCGCCGAGAAGTTGTATAACGCGACGACCGCGCCCGTGGTGAGCGCGCCGCCGTCCACCCTGACCGCGCCGGAGCCGATCATGGCTATGACGGCGAGGTTCACTATTACGAAGGAGACGGGATTCAAAAGCGCCGATATCCTGCCGGATACAAGCTGTTTTTTAACGTAATCGCCGTTTTCTTTGCGAAAAGCCCCGCTTTCGTCTTTTTCTTTGCCGAAAGCGCGCAGCACGCGTACGCCGGAGAGGTTCTCGCGGATGCGGCGCACGGTACGCGAAAGCGACGCCTGCACCTTGCCGTAGAGTTTTATGCCCGAAAGCATTATTACGTATATGACGACGAGCAGTACCGGTACGGCGGCGGCGATATACAGAGCCGGACCGGGATCGGTGAGAAAGCAGGCGACGACCGCGCCCGCGACCACGAAAGGAGAACGCAGAACGAGACGGAGAGTGAGGTTCAGCCCGTTCTGTATACGGTCGACGTCGCTCGTCATGTTCGTTATCAGCGACGAAGCGCCGAGGCGGTCGATATCCGGATACGCCATATCCTGAATGTGAAAGAAAAGCGCTTCTCTTACGTTGGATGCAAATCCGGTCGCCGCCCTTGCGGCAAAATACTGAGCCGTGACGGCGAATCCGAGCCCTATCGCGGCGAAGCCGCACAACACGACGCTCCAGGTAACGACGACGCTTTTGTCGGAATTGCCGATGCCCTTGTCGATTATCGTGGCGACGATAAAAGGCACCGACAGTTCGAGTATCACCTCGAAAAGCTTGAAAAGCGGCGCGAGAACGGTCTGTTTTTTATATTCCTTCAGGTAAAAAAGGAGTTTTTTCATCTTGATTTATCCGTCGTTTTGTGGTAAGATTTACGAAAAGGAGAGTTTTATATGGAGATACACAGCATAGATCCGGTCTGCGCGCCGGACGCGCGCATACTTATACTCGGCAGTTTTCCGTCGGTCGCGTCACGGCAGGCGGGGTTTTATTACGCGCATAAGCAGAACCGTTTTTTCAAAGTTCTCGCCGCCGTGTTCGGCGAAGACGTTCCGGTTTCCGTGCAGGAAAAGAAACAGTTTCTGATCCGCAATAAGATCGCGTTATGGGACGTGATAAAGAGCTGTGACGTCGACAAAAGCTCCGACAGTTCGATACGAAACGTCGCGCCGAACGATATAGCCGGTCTCGTTTCCGGTACCGGGATAAAAGCCGTGTATCTGAACGGTAAGACGGCCCTTTCGCTTTACGAAAAGTACGTTCTGCCGTCGGTCGCTCTGCCGTATTTCTATTTGCCTTCAACTAGCCCCGCGAACGCTGCTCATTCGCTTGACCGGCTCGTCGGCGAATGGGCGGTCATTTTGAACAGGCAGTCAGATCGGGGTTGTCTGTAAAGTCTTTTCTGTCTTTGAATCTGCTTCTTATCGTACAAAGATCTCCGGCGGTTATAAGATAATCGTAAGAGATCGGCTCGTAAGACGCGAGGCGCATCATCGCTATCGGCGCAACGTAGTTTGTAGGTCCGGCCGCCGGATCTTTCGTGCCGTTGTAACTGAATCTTCCGCCGATATATCTGCGGACGTTCGGAACATACAGACCTATGCCGTAATCGTTGTCGTCGCACCACGCGCACCACGATTCCGAATTTTCGGGTTTCAGATAAAATCTGTGCCTCGGCCAGTCTTCGGGCCAGAAGATGAGGTCGCGGCGCACCTCGAGCGCGTCGTCGGTCCACGGTTTGTCTCCGCCGTAGAAGTAGAAATTGTTGAGATAGCTGACGGTATAGAACGCCGGGACCTCCTGCGAGTTGACGGGATGCTTGTAGCCCGACCAGTCGGTGAAGCGGTTCCAAACGCGCAGATATTCGCCGTCAAGCGTATATTCGTTTTCCATATAGCTGTCCGTGTAAAGACCTACGTGTCCCCAGTCGCGCGGGCGGCATTTTACGTATATGGAATCCTCCGTCACCTTATAATCGATAAGCTTGCTTTTTTTATTGCCGCGGTCGCCGCCCTGCACGGGATTGTATACCCACGGATTGCCCATGAATTCGCCTTTCACGTAAGGCGGTTCGCCCGTGCCGTAATACGACTGCTGAACGAGCCTGCCCGTGTCGGCGTGATTGAGCATATTTTTTAAGCCCTCAACGGGGCATTTTTTGTCTTCGATATAAGAAAGTCCGCCGCCCCAGATAAGCTCCGAGCCGACTTTGAGAAATTCGTTTTCGATAAAATACGTACCGCCGGATAAAACGCCGCAAAGCTCCGTTTCAAGCTCCGATACGCAATACTCTCCCTCTTTGCAGGTTTCAAACGTCAGATCGTAAAGTCCCGACGCGTATTTGTTTTCGATATACCCCTCGGTAAAGCTGACGAAAACGCCGTTTTCGTCGGCGGGCAGATAAAACTCTTCTTTTACCCTCTCGCCGCCGCAGTCAAAGTAAAACGAGCCTTTGAGTGGGACTTCACTTTTGTAAACGATCTTAAATCTGTTATACTTTTCGATCACGCGCAGTTTCATACTCTCAGTCCTTTCAGAAGTTTTATTTCGGCTTCGTAGCCGTCGATATCATTCGGCGTTTCGAGCGCGATCGGCAGACCGTCGAATTGCGGGCAGTTGATTATGCGTTTTATATTTTCGAGTCCGATAAAGCCCTGACCTATTTTCTCGTGACGGTCCTTATGCGCGCCTCTCGGATTTTTGCTGTCGTTTAAATGAACGGCGGCGAGTTTTTTTATTCCGATTATCTTATCGAATTCATCAAGCGTCCGATAAAGTCCCTCGCAGACGTCGTAGCCGGCGTCGGATACGTGGCAGGTATCGAGGCAGACGTAAAGATGCTTTGCAAAATCACAGCCGTCGATTATCGCTTTAAGCTCTTCAAAGGTCGAGCCTATCTCGCTGCCCTTGCCCGCCATCGTCTCGAGCGTGACCTTCGTTTTCATGCCGTGAAACATATTTTTATTGAGCATTTTGAGTATGTGAGCGATGCCGGTATCGACTCCCTGCCCTACGTGAGAGCCGGGGTGGAAATTGTAGACCGTGCCCGGTATGTTCTCAAGCGTGGCGATATCGCCGCGAAAGACCATATCGGCGAACTCTCTCGTCTTCTCCTCGGCGGAAGCCGGGTTGAGCGTATAAGGCGCGTGAGCGATTATCGGTCCGAAGTTGTTTTCTTCCATTATCGAGATAAGCTTCGCCGCGTCGTCGGGATCGTATTTCTTTACCGAGCCGCCCCTCGGATTGCGCGTGAAAAACTGAAAAGTATTCGCGCCTATGCGGAGCGCCTCTTCTCCCATGGCGGCGTAACCGCCGGACGATGATAAATGACAGCCGATGTAAAACATTTTATTACTCCCCGTATTTCAACAGTTCCGTTATGATCTGCGGTATGCACGAAACGGTGTCGGAAGCGATCATGCTTATGCTGTTCGTCTTCTTCTCCGCCGCCTCGCCCGCCGCGCCGTTTATATAAGCCGCCGCCGATACGGCGGTAAGCGTATCGGTATTGCAGGCGCAGAGAGCCGCGGTTATCCCCGACAAAACGTCGCCGCTGCCGGCAGTCGCCATGCCGGGGCAGCCCGTGTCGCTGATATTGACCGCATGCCCGTCGGTTATGACCGTCGCCGTGCCTTTGAGCAATACGACCGCGCCGTATTCTTTTGCAAAATCTTTTGCGGCGGATATCGGATCAGACAGTATTTCGCTTATTTCTTTGCCGGTAAGGCGCGAAAATTCCTTCACGTGCGGCGTCAGCACCGTTCTGCACTTCGCCGTTTTAAGTAACCCGGCTCCGGCGCGCGACAAAGCGTTCAGCCCGTCGGCGTCGATTATCAAGGTACCTTCAAAATTGCCGAGCAGATAACGAAGCGTCTGCCCGACTCCCTCTCCCTGACCGGCGCCCATGCCGAACGCGATTACCTTTACTCCTCTTATGAGTTCCTTTATCTCTTCTTCGTTGAAAGCGATATATCCGTTATCCGACGAAAGCGGAAAGACCGTGCACTCGAGCGTTCTTGCCGACAGTCTGTCAGCCATAAAATCAGGCACGGCGGCTTTGACCACTCCCGCGCCCGATCTCATCGCGGCGTTCGCCATACAGGCGAGCTTGACCGCGCCGCCGTAACGGCGGCTGCCGCCGACGATCGCGATATATCCGAAGTCGGATTTGTTGCAGAACGCCGGGCGTTTGTGCAGCGCCTTCGCCGCGTCGGCTTTTTCAAGCACGCCGTACGGCCGGTCGGACGCTTCGAGCCCTATATCGACGTTGACCTTGCTTTTTATGCAGTCTTTCGCCATGCCGAGAAAGTGTCCCGGCTTGTAAAAACCTATAGAAACGGTAAGATCCGATATTACGCACAGCTTTGCAAGTCCGCTGTCGGAATCGAGGCCGCTGTTTATGTCGGCGCTTATGACGCGCCTGCCGCTTGCGTTGATCTTCTCTATCGCGGTCTTCGAAAGACCTGCCGGAGCGCCTCTGAAGCCCGTGCCGAAAATGCAGTCGACCACCGTATGAAACGGCGACAGGTCGGTGTTTTCGGTGAAAAGCCCTATCTTCACACCCTTTTCGGCGCATCTTTTATAATAATACGCGCCGTCCGGCGACAGATCTTCCGACAGAGCGAAAACGGCGCATTCCGTTCCGCGGTCGGCAAGTATCTCCGCGAGCGCGTATCCGTCGCCGCCGTTATTGCCGCGGCCGCACACGACCGCCGTCTTTTCGTTTTGCCCTATATAAGAGGCTATGCCTTCCGCGGCGCGGCGCATAAGCGCCGTGCCGGGCGTGCCCGAGGCGATCTTTTCGGCGTCGCTTTTTCTTACGCCGGCTCTGCTGAGAACTCTTATCATTTCAGTTTCTTCTTCCGTACGTATACGGCGGTAACCGCCGCCGCGGCGGCGCATACGAGTACGCACGCGACGATTATCAGCGGCGCGGCGCCCTTATTTCCCGTTTCGTTTTTTTCTCCGACCGGCTTCGTTATGCGGCCAATAGTTCCGTTTTCTCCGGTTTCTTTCGCCGTACCGCTCGTTTGGGGCGCGTCGGTTTCCTTCGTATGCGTGACGACCGCGCCGGTCTCTTCCGTAAGCGTGACGACCGTCCGCGTCTCTTCAGTCGGCGCGTCCGCGCCGGATATCTCGATAAAGCCGTCGGTCACGTCGAGGGCGACTTCTTCTTCATCGTAGTTATAACATTCGATAAAAACGAGTTTTATACCGTATCTTCCCGATACCGCGCCTTCTTTTACCTTGAATCTCACCGTCAGAAGCGCCCCGTCGCCCTTTATGTTTTTGCCGCTCTCGACGGAGATGTTTTTGCCGACGCTTATATCGTCGGTCTTGAGATCGCCCTTTTCGGCAAAGACCAGCTCGAGCGCGTTTTCATCGTATTCAGGCCTGACGCGAAGGTAGCAGAAGCCGGGGTTGTTTACGACCGTAACGGTTATATCCGCTGTTTCGCCGGCCGCCGCTTTCGCGCTGCCGACATACAGCCCGGCGGACGACGCCGAGCGCGCGGCGACAGGCGCGAGAATAAGGAACGCGGCAAGTATCGCGCACAGTAGTTTTTTCATTTCATCCTCCTGATCAGGGCCTGCAGTAGCCGCAGGCTTTATAGCCTCTTTCGATAAGAAAGTCGCGGCTGCCGTGGTAAAATTCGACGTTTTCTTCTCTTATCAGTATCGCGTATTTGCAGGTGAGTTTATGGAATTTTCTCGATCTGACGTTTATCACGTAGCCGGATAAGAGCTCCGCCATGCCTTCGTCGGGCCTGCTCTCGCCGGTCGCGTAATTGATGACTATATAAGGCTGAACGTTGTAAGCGAAAACGCAGAAACAGACGCCCTCGCCGTGATCTTCCGTCGAGTACGCCTCCATGAGCACGCCGCGGGCTATCACGTCTTCGCCTTCGAAGACCGGCGTCACGCGGTACAGCACGTGATTGCCCGTGTTCTTGACGTAATCGGCTATGAGGTTCTCGTACGGCAGCATACCGTCGATATTCATATACCTTGTGCCGGTTATGAGATTTTTCTCGTTTGCGTTCTCGCCGGCGAGCTGAAATCCGATGAGATGACAGCGGTTATAAAGATACTCGTTTTCGATGAACTCGTATCTGTCCGACCGCCATCCGGAAGGTCTTACAAGACCTATGTAGTCGCGCGACTCGACCGGCATGAGATCGGCGCCTATGCAGGCGACCGCCGCGCCGCATCTGCCGTCTTTATCGAGGCGGCTGTAATATTCGTACGACGTGGCGACTTTTTCATTCATCGTGAAATACGGCACGCCGCCGTTAACGACTGCGCACGGCGAGCCGTCGTATTCCGGCAGGGTGTCGAGCGAAAACGGCGTGTGCAGCGAAGCCGGTATGACCGCGGCAGCCGGATCGCCGCCCGGTAAAACTATGACCGGATCCGGTACGGCGAAAGACGGCGCCTCTTTGGCGCAGCCGCAGAGGCAGACGAAAACGAGTATGACCGCCGCCGTAAGAATGACCGTTTTTCTCACGATGTTTTATCTGCCGCCGCTTTGCAGAAAACGGGCGGCGTTGTTATAAAGTATATCTTCCCTGACCGAGTCCGGCAGGCGGAGTTTTTCAAACAGCCGCAATTCCGACGCCGGGTACATGACCGGATAATCAGTGCCGAACATTACGCGGCCGTAACCGAGTTTGCCTATTATCTTCACGGCGTGATCGGGATCGAGATACCAAAGCGACGACGACGTGTCGTACATAACGTTTTCGTTATCCAAAAGCAGAGTTTTTTCCGCGTCGGTCGCTCTGTAACCTCCGAGATGCGCCGCGACGACGCGCAGACGCGGAAAGTCGGAAAGGATCTTACGGAGCTTGTCCGATGACGAAAATCTGTACTGCGGTCTGTCGTCGCCCATGTGGAAATATATCGGGAATCTGCCTTCGGCGATCTCGTAAAGCGGATAGAACTTACGCGAATCTATATTCTCCCCCTGTATGTCCGGGTGGATCTTGATGCCGCACAGACCTCCGCCGATCGCGTAATCTATCTCCGATTCCATATCCTCGCAGTCCTGATGCATACCGCCGAAAGCGTACGCTTCAAAGCCGTCTTCTCTGCCGCGCCTCATTACGTCAATGAGACATTCGTTTACGCGGTGCACCTGGCGGGCGTTTGTCGCGACCGAAAAGACGAGAAAGCCGCAAACGCCGCTCTCTTTGCACTTTTCGGTCATATCGGCGTAAGTGCCCTTGCCCTCGGGTACGAAATCGTAGAATCTGCCGAGCGCGGTGACGGCTCTCTCCGCTATCGCGTCCGGATAAATGTGCGTGTGTACGTCAAATATCTTCATACTTTTACGGATTGACGAATTCTTTGTAAATGGCGCGGACGGCTTTTTCAAAGTCGGCTTCTTCTATGCCGATTATGATGTTCAATTCGTCCGAACCCTGATCTATCATTTTAACGTTGACGTCTGCTTCTGCTATCGCGCGGAAGACCTTTGCCGCGGTACCTTTCGATTTGACCATCGCGCGGCCGACGACCGCTATCAGAGCGATGCCGTCTTCGGTGCTGATCGTATCGGGCGCCGCCTCCTGGCAGATGCCGTTCAATATGTATTCGAGCCTGCCGGCAAGTTCCGAACTCTTTACGATAACGCTCATCGTGTCTATGCCGGACGGCAGATGCTCGAACGAAATGCCGCGTTTTTCAAGCACGCCGAGCACTTTTCTGCCGAAACCGACTTCGCTGTTCATCATATCCTTCGCGACGTTTATCGCCGTGAATCCCTTTTTGCCGGCTATGCCGGTTATGACGTTTTTCGTATCGTATTCTGTCGAATCGGCGACGATCATCGTGCCGCGGTCCTGCGGGCGGTCGGTATTTCTTATATTTATCGGTATGCCGGCGATCTGCACGGGGAATATCGCGTCTTCGTGCAGTACCGTAGCACCCATGTAAGAAAGCTCGCGCAGTTCTCTGTAGGTTATGGTTTCTATGACCTTCGGGTCGTCGACGATGCGCGGATCAGCCATAAGAAATCCCGAAACGTCGGTCCAGTTCTCGTAAAGCTCGGCGTTCGCCGCGCGGGCGACTATCGAGCCGGTAATGTCCGATCCGCCGCGCGAAAACGTCCTGATCGTGCCGTTCGGCATCGCGCCGTAGAAGCCGGGTATGACCGCCCTCTCGTGCTTTTTCAGCCTCGCGCTCATCACGTCGTTCGTATATTCGGCGTTGAAGGTGCCGTCGTTATTGAAAAACACCACCTCCCTCGCGTCGATGAAATCGTAACCGAGATACCTCGCGAGTATCATCGCGTTCAGATATTCGCCTCTTGAAGCGGCGTAGTCTCTGCCCGTCATGTTATACATCGCGTTTTTGATCCTCTCGAGCTCGTAGGTGAGCGAGATCGGCAGATCGAGTTCCTCGGCTATTTCGTTATAGCGGCAGGTTATCTCGCTGAAAAGCGCGTCGATATTCTCCCCCGCTTCGGCTTTTTCGTAGCAGAGGTAAAACATATCCGTGATCTTGAAATCGCCTTTGAACCTCTTGCCCGGCGCGGAGACGACGACGTATTTTCTTCTCTCGTCCGATCTTATTATTTCGGCAACTTTTTTGAATTTGTCGGCTTCCGCCATAGACGTACCGCCGAATTTGGTCACTATCGTATTC
The DNA here is from genome assembly GCA_016281775.1 of Clostridiales bacterium. Taxonomy (GTDB): domain Bacteria; phylum Bacillota; class Clostridia; order Oscillospirales; family CAG-272; genus UBA1248. The sequence goes on from JAEEJH010000140.1 coordinate 56,762, forward strand.
ATATTCTCTCCCGTTAACTGTTTTTGTCTTTGTGTATCCCGAGTATCAGCGACAGGGCTTTTTTCTCGTCTTCGTAACTCCCGAACGTGAAATGCGTATCGCCCGACTGACCGCATAAAAGCAGTTCGTCATCGGACTTTTCCACGGTGAAAAACGACGTTTTAAACGGCGTATCGTCCGAAAGGATATATATGACTTTGCAGTCGCCGTTTTCTTCCGGTTCCGGCATTTTAAGCGTCAGCGCGACGGTCTGCCCGTCGAGCCGAGCCGCGTCGACCGAGAAATCCGACGTGTTCCGCCCGAATTCTTCGCCGCTGCTCTCGTACGCCGACCTGCAGAGGTTATAAAGCGAAACTCCGCCGCCCATGATAAGCGACGATACGAGCCTCTCTCCCCTCCGGTCAAGCAGATACGGTATCATTATATGTTCGAAAACGTACCTTGCCCTCATTTTTTCTTGCCTTTGATTTTTTGAATGTAATATTTTTTTATATTATACTACGCCTTTTGATAAAACGCAAGATATAAAAGTTAAAATCTTATGACAAAACGCAAGATATGAAAGCAAAAACGTGTCTGATGCGCAAAAATCGCATCAGACACGTTTTATACGTTGTTCCGAAAAGCGCCTCCATGTGGTGTCAAAATAAAGTGCACTTTATTTTAACACCAATTTCACCTATTAGTTGAAAAATTCTCGCGATATACGTTATTGGTAAAAGCATTTTGATATGCTATAATGAAGTTGTCAACCAAGAAAGGAGAGAGATATATGAAAATCAAATTAGGTGAGAAAATAAGAAAACTGCGCAGAAGCAAAGGTATATCTCAGGAGACGCTCGCCGCCGCGCTCGGCGTGACATTTCAATCCGTGAGCAAATGGGAAAACGAGGCGACTATGCCGGACGTGGCGCTCATACCCGCAATAGCGTCGTTTTTCGGCGTTTCAACAGACGAACTGTTTGATTTCAATATATATGAAACGGAGAAAAAAGTTATGGATATATGCCGTCGCTCGTGGGAGATCCGCGATACCGATCCGGCGGAGGCGGAAAGGATCCTGAACGACGGACTTAAACAATATCCCGGAAACGACATAATTCTGAATAATCTGCTTTGCGTTATTCCCGTGCCGGAGCGCGCGGATGAGGCGATATCTATCTGCCGCGCGCTTGTTGAAGGTTCGAAACTTGACGACGTGCGCCTTGACGCATGGAGAATAATGGCGCAGGCGTATCAGTCAAAAGGCGAATACGGTATGATGAAAGAAGCGCTTGAGCATATCCCCGAGATCTATTTCAGCCGCCTTGAGCTTGACGCAAAAATGCTTACGGGCAACGAACGCTTTAAAGCGGCGCATAAGCATAAAAGATTATGCGCCGACGACATTATCGATATGCTTCTCATTTTAGCGGACTGTTATGAAGAAAAAGGTGAAAACGATAAAGCCGTGTCACAACTGAAAACCGCCGTCAAAATCATAGAATCGTTTTCCGGCGATACAGACGTTGAGTTCTTTACAGGGACGGTCTATGAAAAAAGAAAGCACGAAATTCCCGGTATAAACGAAAGAATTTCACTTTTGATCAAACAGTAGGGCGAGACTTTTTGTCATCTGCCGCGCGCCCCCTCGATATTATCGAGGATAAGGGGGGAGGAAGAGGGCTTGGGAGATTGGAGGGCGGGGTCTCCCAAGGCGCAGCGGTTTGCCGCCGCACGGATCGTCGCGAAGCGACGCCTTATGATCATATCGCGCAAGCGATATATCGAGTCTTTCGCCTTGTGCGAAAGGCATATCGAGCGACGCAGTCGCATATCGAACCGCGGGAGGATTTCCGAGCGCGGTATATCGATTATTTCTTTGACGGAACGCTGCCGATCTTTTTTATCGTAATCTCAACCGTTATTCGAGACACTCAACCGAAATACAACCGATCGGTTATTGATTTTTTGCGTTAACGTGATATAATATACTTGCAGCTGCGAAAATAATAAACAGAGAGGTTATATTATGAATATCTATTTTGCGGATAAATTGAAAAGCTTGCGAACAGATAAAAAAGTGTCGCAGGAGAAGCTTGCTCAATTTCTGAACGTTTCTTTTCAAGCCGTCAGTAAATGGGAAACAGGCAATTCGTATCCGGATATAACTCTATTGCCGGATATAGCGCGCTTTTTCGGCATAAGCGTTGACGAGCTTCTTTGCGTTGAAAAGATTGATGAAAAACGACTTTTTGACGAGTATTCGGAAAAAGCCTCCGATCTGTTCCGTTGCGGCGACGCGGCGGGTGCGCTTGCATTGTGGCAGGAAGCGTTTCGCCGTATGCCTAATAATGTTGATGTTAAGGAAATGCTAATGTCAGCATATTTCGATACCGACCACGAGAAATACTTCAATGAGTTTTATGATCTTGCAACAGATATAATCAACGGGAACGCCGAAGGAAAATCTTGTTCTATGTACTATAAGGGACAGGCTATATCGCAGCTTGCCCGTGTTTTTGCAGAATGCGGAGAAACAGAAGAAGCGCAAAAATGGGCAAGAAAATCGGTTCCGATATTCAATTCCATGGAAATAATTGAAGCGATGATCGACAGCGGTAAAGATTTAATTGATGATGTGTCGTTTTGCACTTATTGGTTTTTAGAGGAACTTTTTTATATGGCTTGCCGAATTGACGGCGATGAAAGCATTGAACTTGATAATGATTATAAGCAGAATTGCTTTAAAACCGTAGCACAAATAATTGAAACAGTTTATAAAAATGACGATATGGGTTTTGAGCAATTACAGCATTTATTCAATTTGCATCAAGGTATCGCAGAATACGAAGCGATGAAAAACGGCGACGAGAGTATTATAAAATATCATCTTGAACGAGCGTTTGAGTGCTGTAAAAAGTCAACGGATGTGAAAGCGCACGAGCTGCGTCATCCGATGATGTACGGTCGTCGCGTATCCGGCGCACCGAGCGATAACAAGATCAATATGCGGTTTCTTTCGGAGCGGATAAAACAAAATATATATGACACATACAGGAACAACGATTGGTTTGTAAAGATTGATTGTGCAACGGAAAAACTCTTGAAAGCCGAATAAAAGTGCGCTGTGATTTGAGGCGGGGAGCATTCCCCCGCCTCTCGTTATTTTACATATTCCGCAAGATCAAGATCGACAAGATACCGATTGAAGTATTTCATATACTCTTCACGTTCACTGTCGAAATCATCCCAAGACGTTGATATGATCCTATACGCTTCATCGATTTCTTTCCTGCATCCTTCAAGATCGCCCGAGCGTTTGCGGCACGCGGCTATGCATTGATGAAAACTGTAATGAAACGTCTGCATCCCGTCCCAAAGATACGCACCCTGCCCTGAACATTCTGGAATCATAAATTCAGTAAGGACGTTCAGCCCCTTTCGATATGCATTTTCCGCCATCTTCAAATAATCTTCAAACGAGGTGTCGCTTAACGGGATCTTCTTTTCATCCATTTCAAGCCATGCATTGCCTTCCTGAAAGCACGCTTGATACAGAAACTGAAGATGATCGCATCTGGCGTTTATCGATGCGTTCAGTTTATCCTTGCCGGAAAGACGGAAAGAGGCGGCATCATATTGAAGCGTTATTCCGGCCGGAAGCGACTCCAGAACCGTCTTTGCTTTTTCATACTCACCTTTTTCAAGATATGCCGCCGCTTGCACGTCTTTAACGGAACAGACTTTGACGTAATTGCCGCTTTCTGAAATGATACGCTGCGAAATTTCAATCATTTCATCAAGTCTGCTGCGATTTCCGTTTTCACGAAGGTCGTACTCATACCCGTCAAGCAATGCAAAAGTCAGTTCTTCATTTCCGGGATATTCTGCAAGTGCTTTTTTGATTATTTCAATATACCGTTTAATATCGCTGAAAAATAAATGTTGGCGTCCTTGATGATTTTTTTGATTTTGCTTTTAATTTCCTTTAAATCGTAATCAAACAGAGTATCAAGCGAAACCTCAAAGTACCCGGCAATGATAGGTATTATGCTCATATCCGGATATGTGAGACCGCTTTCCCATTTTGATACTGCCTGTGGCGATACCGACAGCGCCGAAGCAAGTGCTTCTTGCGTGATGCCTTTTTTCTTTCTTAATTCTCTGATTTTTAATCCTAAATTGATATTTGCCATATTTTTTCTCCGTTTTTATTTCAAAGCGCTTTGATGGTTATATTATATCACCGAATCAGAACAAAATCAATAACGGTATATTAGATAAAAAACAACTCGCGGTTGCGTCAGTTGCGGACAGTTTGTGCACCGCGCCTGAGGTCGCCGCGCGCCCCGTGATTTCAAAAAGCACGGGAGGGATTTAGGGGGTTTGGGGGTCGTAAGGGTGGGAACCCCCAAGAATTAACGGTAATCGACGGATGATCGACTTATTTGCCGTTCGTAGGGCGGGGCTCGAATCGCCGGTTCTTTATCGTTTGAATTATCGTCGCGAAGCGACACCTTAATTCTCAATTCTCCCCTCTCAGCTCTCAACTGAAAAAGCGGCCGATTCCGGTCGCTTTTAACTTTGAACAGTGATCAAGGCTTTATGTCTCCGTCGGAACAGTGCACGACGATCCATGCGAGCGTTTTCCACGGGGCGTTATATTCCTCATACAGTTTATTCCATGCGTCAACTGTTCCCGCATAGAATATTTCAGTCAGTTCCAGGCAGGCGTAATGCTCGCTGCCATAGACGCCGAGCGCGCCGTAACCGAGCGTTTCGAGACTCGCCGGCAGATACGCCTTAGTCATATTCGTACAGCCGCGGAAAGCGTAAGCGCCGATATACGTCACCCCTTCCGGCACGTGCAGTTCCTTTATCTGCGTCGCGCGTGATAACGCGCTGACGCCGACCGCGGTCACGGGCTTGCCTTCGCGTTCTGACGGTATGACGAGCAAACCTCCCGTAAATTCGCCGGCGCCGCTGACGTAGAGACTGCCGTCTGGGGCGGTGCGGATATCGAGCCCCTCCGACGCTTTCGACGGATCGGCGCCGTCTGTTGCGCCCGCTTTAGGAAGGCTGCCGTCGTAATTGTAAGTATACTTGTCGCAAAGCGTCTGAAACTGCGCTTTCGCCTTGTTTTTCACCGATTTTTCTTTTGCGTATCTCGACTGGAAGTCGCGGAAATGAAGCGACGATTTTTCAACGTGGGCGAACTGTTCGTTCGTGAGCGTGCACGAGAGCGCCGCGTTCCAGAGCTCCGTGCACCTGTTTATGACGGTATAGTCGTTCTTGCCGTCGACCTTAGGCGCGTAGAACACGGACGGATCGGTATATACGGACGTATGACCGTCCCACGCGGTGAGACCTTTTCTTCTCGACGTCGCGTTCACGAGGTCTATATATTCGCGCAGATACGGGGCGGCTTCACCGTAATAGTCCTCCATGAACTCGTCCCACATCTTATAGTATTCTTCTTTCGTGATGTCCGGATCCCACATCAGACTGTTTATCAGATAATTGCGCAGTTCCGTGAATTCGCCGACCTCGGCGACGTGATCGCCCTCCGTCAGAAGCCCGATACAGCCGCACTCTTTGAAAGCCTGCATATTGTCCCAGAGCACGTCGAGATTAGGTCCGACGGAGCTGATTTGCGAGGCGTGGTTATACGAATAGTCGTAAACGCAGAACTTTTTGCAGACCTTCGACCAGTTGACCATATTCTGATACGATACGGCGTTATGCTCGCACTCGGGATCGTTATACGCATGGGTGAAGCACGTGCTGTCCATCATGCAGAGAACTATTATCACGTTGTCTCTCGGTTTTACCACCTCGGGATCGGGCATTACCGTCGTTTCCTTATAGGCGTAAGTCAGTATATCTATTTCGCGGTCGGGGTATTTCTCTTTCACCGCGTCGGCTATGCCGTTTATGAACATCAGAAGCGAGCCCATCGCCGTGCCGCCGGCGGCTTCGTTTTTGGCTTTGCATTCGGCGCAGCTGCAGAACGCTCCGCCGTCGTTTTGGTTGATATGGAAAAACGTTTTGTTCGGATTCTTTTCTATCTGCTTGCAGAGGTTGGCAAACACCGTCTCGAACACCGCCGGATCGGAAAGGCACGGCTGAGGGCTCACGCCGTCGCCGGTCTTTGAAAGCGAGCCGAGATTATGCGAGCCGGCGTATTTTATGCTCGTGCTTTTGGTGCGGTTTCTCCACCGCATGACGTTCATTTCGCTCGCCGACGACCAGTTGTATCTGCCGCCGAAAACGGGGTTATATACCGTATTGTACCCTGACGGCACGTTTTTCGCTTCGCCAGGTCTTACGTATGTGAACGTCTCGGAATAAAATCTGACCCCGAGATGATCCTGCAGAAAGTCGTACGCGCCGTTGGCGGTGCCGCGCGCGATCGCGCCGCTGATATATAGGTCGCCGTTATCTTCGATCATTACGTAGCCGTCGTCGGTCACTTTTGCTTTTTCGGCGTTCAGCTTATCGTTGTCGAACGCAGTGCTTCCGAGTATTATCGCGTGTTCCGGTTTCGTTTCATCGTCGAACAGCGGCAGAGTGAAACCGGCGGCGAATTTGATCAGCCGCACAAGATCCTCCGCGGCGTTTTTCACCGCGGAAGCCGGTTCTTTTGCGATGACTACCGAGAATTCCGATAACGGCGCGCCGCCTATAGTAATATCGGAAGGCTCGTCCGTCGCGCCGGGCTCGGTCTCCGCTTCGCCGGTGCTTTCGGTTTTTTCGTCGGTGACGCGCTCCGTCGTCTGCCCGTCCGAGGCGGCGGCAGTCTGCTCCGGCGTAGTTTCCGCGCAGGACGCCAAAAGCGGCAGTAAGACGAATACGGTCAGCAGCAGTACGGTGATTTTTTTCAAGGTCAACGCTCCTTTTGCAAATTTCTTTATTGAATATAGCATATTTTACGCCGCCCGTCAAGTATAACGCGAAAACTTTTGCAGCGCACAAAATCTCAAAAAATATTGACTTTGCCGTTTTTATTTGGTAAAATATATCGGAGATCTGAAGATCGGAGTATAAAATGAAAAAGATACTTGCCCTGATACTCGCGGCCGCGGCGCTTCTGCTTTCCGGCTGTTCGCAGAACGAACCTGCCAAAACGGAAATACCGGTTACCGTTACAGAGGCGCAGACCGAAGCCGCGACCGAGCCGGCTTCTACGGAAGAGCCCGAGCCGGCGGACACGCGGATAGCCGCCGTGTTTTCTCTGCCCGCCGGTTTTTACGGGCAGGAGCAGGAGCTTACGCTCACTCTGCCCGAATCGGCGCCCGAAGGCGCGTATATAACGTATACGACCGACAACAGCGAGCCTACGTCGAGATCCAAAAAATTCAAAACGCCGATCAAGGTGGCCGCAAAAGAGACGACAGTCGTACGCGCCGCGTGCTTCGACACGGCGGGAGAGCGGATCGGCTATATAAGAACGGCGACGTATATAAAAACGGAGCCCGACAGATACGCGACGCTCGTCGTATCGCTCGTCACCGAAAAAGAGAATCTTTACGGCGAGACGGGTATAATATCCCACCCGCACAATTCCGGCAAAGCGTGGGAGCGTCCGTGTCACGTTGAGATATTTACCGAAGACGGCGAGAGGATAATCAGTCAGGACGCGGGCATACGCATCTTCGGCGGCTCGTCGAGAGGGCTGCAGCAGAAATCCTTCCGTCTGATCGCGCGTAAGGACGGTTATTACGACGAAATGAAATATAACGGCAAGGGCAGCTTCGAGTACCCGTTTTTCAACGGACGCACGATAGTCGCCGGAGACGGTAAAGGCGAGCTTCTGACGAAATACGACAGGCTCGTGCTCCGTAACGGCGGCAACGACTCGATACAGGCGACAGCCGCCGATCCGACCGCGATGACGCTGACGCGCGACGCCGCGGCGAACGCGTTCGCTTCAGAAATGTCGGATAAGATCGCATATCAGGCGTCGCGGTTCGCCGTCGTTTATCTGAACGGCGAATACTACGGCATACTCGATATGAAAGAAGACATCAACGACGATTACGTCAAAAACGTTTACGGGCTCGACAAAAACGAAGTGACCGTGATAAAATCAGAGCTTGATACGAACCGCCATTGCGACAAGCACGACAACGGCGGAAGCTGCCGATTCGACGGCGTCTGGTTCTTCTACGAGCTCGACGAGGGCAAAGACGGCGAACTTGAAGCGTACGAGGCGATGTGCAAAGAAGCGACAGCCGCGCTCGGCGGCAGCAAAGCCGAGCTCGACGCCGCGTACGAAAAGCTGTCGGAGAAGCTCGATACGCGCAGTTTTCTCGAGTATACCGCGATATGCCTTTACTGCTGCAACACCGACTGGCCGCACAACAATATACGCGTGTGGCGGTACACGGGCGAAGCGGTCGAAGGCAACCCGTATTCCGACGGCAAATGGAGGTTTACGATGCGCGACATGGATTTCTGCTTCGGCAGATACAAATGCCTCGTATTGCCCGAAATATACACTCAGGCTGACACAGACAACATCTCGTTCACGCTCGGCAACTACAAAAACGGAGCGTACGAATACGACGGCAACTATCCCGACTCGCTGTACGTTCAGGGACTGCTCGCGCTGTGTCTTCATAACGATCAGTGGAGAGCCGATTTTCTCGAATACTGCAAGACCTTATACAGCAAAGAAGCTATAGCAAAGCTGAAAGAGATAATGAAAGGTTATAACGGTCAGATCGAAAGTGAGATCAGCCGTCATCTGCTCCGCTGGAAAGGTACCGTCAGCGACAAATACACGCCGGCCATATGGGAAGAAAACACGGCGTATATGTACGATTTCGCCGACAAACGGCCGAAATATTTCAAGCACAACCTTAAATTCATAACTAACAATTTCAAATAAGACGTCACACCCGGCATCATTACGCCTTACGGGTCGGCGTTATTGACGGCCCGTCAATGAAATCACCGGAAAAACATATGGACAAAGAAAAAGAGTTGCCGAAAAGAAAAGATCTGCGGCTGAAGCAATACGATTACAGTTCCGCAGGAGCATATTTTATAACAATATGCGTTAAGGACAGAAAACAAATTCTTTCGGACATCGTAGCCCCCTCCGTAGGGGTCGGCGCCCACGACGACCCGCATATCGGCGCCGGAAGCAAACCTCAGATAAGGTTAAAGAAAACGGGTAAAATCGCAGAGAAATATTTGCTTTCAAGCGAAAATATCCCCGGCGTAAAAATCGACAAATACGTTATAATGCCGGATCATATACACGCGATCATCTTTCTTAATTATAATAATTGCGCACCGCAAGAATTCGGGTCGTCGAAGGCGCCGACCCCTACGAACGCGACTCTGCCGCATATCGTCTCAACATTTAAGAGGTTCTGCGGTAAAGAACTCGGTAATAATATCTTTCAGCGCGGATATTATGAACATATTATCCGTGATAAAAATGATTACAAATCAATCTGCGAATATATATACAATAACCCGACCGGTTGGTATTACGGAGATTTGCCGTCGTAAGGGTCGGCGTTATTGACGGCTTGCATAAAAAGCAAAAAAAACGCCCGGAACCGTGCCGTATGCACGGTTCCGGGCGCTTTTACGTTTGCCCGGTAATTATGTTTATTTCGTTTTTATGCAGTAGAAGAACCCGTTTCTCTGTTTACCGAGTTCAGCGCATTCTTTCGTCTTTACCGCGGCCCTCTCCCAGACCGACGGATCGAATATCCCTGCGTTATTGTGTATCTTTGCGTCGTCTTTGCCGAAGAACAGCTGTATCACGGGTATGAAATCGTAGAAATTATTCGTATACCCCTCGCCCGGCTTTATGTCGTCTGCGGTCGAAGCACCGCCGCCGAGATAAAGATTTGACGATGCAAGGCGCATATTCTCGGTCAGGCCGTAGATATCCGAAAGCTCGTCGGGAAATTTCAGCATTACCGCCGCGTCGAATTCGTCGGAATACGCCGATATCAAAAGCGGTTTTCTCGAATATACGATCGCCGGCTGAATATCGCCGTTCTGCAGCGCCTGCGCGATAAGCTCGAACTGCATATCGTAATAGATCTTCTGCGTAAAAGACAGACCGAGCATTTTTCTTATCTGATAAAACTTTTTATACGACGCTCTGATCTTTGACGGATTGTAATCCATTGTTTTTTCTCCTTGGTATTATGATAATTTTCCCCCCGACCGTAAGGCCGAGGGGGAAAAATCAAGATTTTCGGGTTCAGCCTCTTGCGTTGTAATCCGCGTTGATGAGGTTCTGCGATTTGATGTATTTATGCATAAATACGAGCGGACCTATGACGATGAGGGAACCGAGAACGCCCCAGCCCCAGAACGTGCCGGCGCTGAATTTGTAAGCGATGCCGCGGCGCTGAAGTTCCGCGCCCATACGGTTGCAGATGCGGTGCTGCCATACGATGGCTGCGATGCCACAGGTAATGGGGGCGATGATGAACGTAAGAAGCAGGAAGTGCATAGACTTTTTGCCGTCGTGCGGAGTGGCTATGAGGTTGAGCTCATTCGTCATCTTGGTATACATCACAAGCGGATAAATTCCAAAGGTGATAAGACTGAGAAGGATCGCCTTGATCAGGCTTCTGTTCGTCTTGAGCTGAGGACGAACGGGTGCGGGATTGGTCATGATTTGATTCCTCCGTTTTTTTTACATTTTATCACGTTTTTTAACAGTTGTCAATAAATTTTTACATATTTCACCGTTTATTCTGCAGTTTTTTCAAAAAATCGGGATCTGCCGCCTCTCATACGCGAGCTCCGCGCAGAGCGGAACTTTACCGAAATCGGACAAAAGCGAGTGCGGCTTGTTGACCGGATCGTCATAATGAAGCGGCGCAAAGTAATAATTTTTGCGGTTCAGCAGTTCTCCGATATTCTTCAGATTCGCGCCGAGCGCGTCATTCGAACACAGTGCGATAAGCACGGGGCGGTCGGCTCTGACCGTCGCTTTTGCCGCCATCGTGACCGCCGTATCGGTTATTCCGGCGGCGAGTTTTGCAAGTGTGTTGCCGGTACACGGGCAGATCACCAGCAGATCGAGCGGCTCTTTCGGGCCGAGGGGTTCGGCGTCCTTTATGCTCATGACCGGGGCTCTGCCGCACAGCTCCGTCACCTTCTTTATCAGCTCGCCGCAGGTACCGAAGCGAGTGTCGGTACACGCCGCCGTCTCCGACAGTACCGGTACGACTTCGTGGACGGCGCAGAGCGTTTGCAGTACCTCGAGCGAGTTTTTATGAGTGCAGAACGAACCGCAGATACAGTAACCGATCTTCACAGCACGCTCCTCCTTTTCAGTATCCTTATTACCGCGTCGGCTATGTTCTTGCCCGCGGTGACGGGCGCGGTCTTGCCCGGCAAAGACAGGGCGTGCACGACTTTTATGCCCTTCGCGGCGGCGAAGCCGTCGTCGACGCCGCCCGGCATCGAAGCAAGATCGATTATCAGCGCGTCGGGCTCCGCAGAACAAAGCACGTTTCTGTCGAGTATCAGCTCCGGGACCGTGTTGATTATCAGATTTTTGCCTCTGACTGCGGCGCATATCGAATCCGTATGCTCGCTCTTATATCCGTACGCTTCAGCCCATGCGAGCGCTTCGCCGCGCCTTGCGCAGACGGTGACGTTCGCGCCGAGCGCGGCAAACGAAGCGGCGGTCAGTTTGCCTATCCTGCCGTAGCCGACTACGAGCACGTCTGAGCCGCGCACCGTGACCGAAAGCTCGCGCATCGCGACCTCGAGAGCGCCTTCGGCGGTCGGCACGGCGTTTTTGACGGTGAGTTCTTCGTCCTTCATGTAATCTATCAGCGTTATGTTCTTCTCTTCCGCTTTTGAAACAAAAGACGGCGTGCAGACTCCGGCGAACAGTAGCTGACCCGCAGACAAGGCGTTCAGCACCTCGTCGATCCTTACCTCCGTCTTTGAAAACGGGCAGTTGATACGGCAGCCGTCGGACGAAAACGGAACCGGCAAAACGACGACCGACGCGCCTTTTACCGCGTCGCCGATACTGCCGCAGCGCACCGCCGATCCGCAGCTGCAAAAGCCCGCGTCAAATCCGAAAACCGACACTTCAAATCCGTTATCGGCAAGTTCTCTGGCGGTGATCAGCATACGTATATCGCCGCCGATCACACACATTTTTATATTATCGTTATTCATATCGTACCTTTCAGTGTATAATAAGGTCACACCGTATTATATGAACGCTTTGCCGGCTTTGTCAAAGTTACAAACGTTAAAGCGCTTAAGCAATACCGCGTTCACACCCTTTTAATAATATGCGCTTGATGTTTTGTCGAAAATATGATAAACTTTTTCAAATCTTTTAGGTCGATAATCATTAACGACGTAAGACAAAGTTCAGGAGTATAATAATGGTAATAACAGTAGTTTGCGACGTTTTAGGTAAAGAAAACAACGGTACGACGATCGCCGCGATGAATCTCATACGGGCGCTGAAGGAGCGCGGACACACCGTTCGCGTTGTCTGTTCGGACCCGAACCGCGCGGGTATGAAGGATTATTACGTTGTTCCGCGTATGGATCTCGGTCCGCTCAACGGCTATATAGCAAAAAACGGCGTGGCTCTCTCCCGCCCCGATACGAACATACTCGCGGCTTCGCTCAACGGCGCCGATCACGTTCATATAATGCTTCCGTTCGCGCTCGGCAAGACGGCGGTACAGATAGCGCGTGATCGCGATCTGCCGGTAACGGCGGGCTTTCACTGCCAGGCGGAGAATCTGACGGGGCACCTTTTTATGAAAAACTTCGCACCGGCGAACTATATCGCCTATCGCGCGTTTTATCACGATCTTTACAGATTCTGCGATCTCGTCCATTATCCGTCCCGGTTTATCTGCGACACATTCGAAGCGGTCGTCGGACCGACGCCGCACCGCATAATCTCAAACGGCGTAAACCGCTGTTTTCATCCGAAGAAAACCGAAAAGCCGGATGAACTGCGAGGCAAATTCGTCGTTCTGTTCACGGGCCGCTACGGTCCCGAGAAACGCCACGACGTGTTGATCGACGCCGTCGCTCTGTCGCGGCACAAAGATGAGATACAGCTGATTTTCGCCGGATCCGGCCCGAAAAAAGAAGCTCTGCAAAAGAGAGCCGGACGCCGCGGTATAAATATGCCGATAATGAACTTCTACGACCGCGCCTCGCTTATCGACGTGATAAACTATTCCGATCTCTACGTACACCCGGCCGATATAGAGATCGAAGCGATAGCCTGCCTTGAAGCCATAGCCTGCGGTAAAGTGCCGTTGATCGCCGATTCGCCGCGAAGCGCGACGCGCTTTTTCGCGCTCTCCGACCGCAATCTGTTCAGCTATAATCAGCCGCAGTCGCTTGCCGACGGACTCGACTGGTGGATAGAACATCCGGCGGAGCGCAAAGTTTGCGCCGAGAAGTATCTCGGCTACGCGGCGCAGTTCGAATACGGTCACTGTATGGATATGATGGAGAAAATGATAATCGAAGCGGGAGAAAAACACCGTGAAAAATGATCGGATCCGCTATTACACCGACCCGTTGAACGACGATTTTGCCGGAACGGATATAAAAACACGCCGCGTACCGCCCGATTTCTGCTACGTGCATAAATCAGTTTTATGGCGCGTAGCGAGCTTTTTGATCTACTACTGCTTCGCTGTACCGGTCGTCTTTATCACGGCGAAGCTGATACTCGGGCTCAGGTTCGAAAACAGACGCGTACTGCGAAAACTGCGGGATAAGGGCTGTTTTCTATACGCGAACCACACTAACGTTTTTGACGCTTACGTCCCGGCGCTCGCAGCGTTTCCGCGGCGCGGATATACAGTCGCCGGACCCGATATAATATCCATCCCCGGCATACGCAATCTTGTAATGATGCTCGGCGCGCTGCCGATACCGTCGGACCACAAAACGATGCGCAGATTTACCGAAGCGATAGCGGAGCGATGCGCCGAACGATCTTTTATCGCCATATACCCCGAGGCTCATATCTGGCCGTATTACACCGGCATACGCCCTTTCACCGGCGCGTCGTTTTGCTATCCCGTTATGAACGGCGCCCCGGCGGTCGCAATGGTGACGACGTACCGCAAGCGTAAAGGTCTGTTCGCGCTGTGCAAACGCCCCGGCATGACCGTCACGTTTTCGGAGCCGTTTTACCCCGATCCTTCGCTTTCAAAAAGAGAGGCGCAGAAAAAACTGCGCGATCAGGTATACGGTTTTATGACAAAAGTATCAAACGGCGCCGATCAGGTATGTTATATAAGATACGAACCGGCAGATAACGCGCGATCGTAATTTGCCTCAAAGCGCTTTTATTGAATAAACAGCGCTTATATATGAAAACGGGTCTGCATCACCGAATGCAGACCCGTTTGTTCAATCTTTAAGACTGTTGTCGAACGCTTCGACTATCTTGTCTATCTTTCTCTGTGCCTGTGTCTTATAGCCTTCGAGCTTTGACGATACGTTTTTCGATTTGCTCCGGAGCAGATCTCTGACGTACGATCCGACGCCTTCCCACATATTGACGTAAGCCATATCGAATATGCGGTGTCTGACGATTATATCGACCATCTCGGCGGATTCCCAGTCGCGCGTCATCTTGCGCTTGAGGTAGACCTCTTTGAGCTCCGGCGTTATTATTTTGTACGCCTCGCTTGCGAGGGCTTCGATGATTATCGAAACGAATTCGCGGTCCTCGGGTTTTGAGACCGTCGCGGGAACGCATACCATGCTCGACGCGCCGTTGACGAAAGTCTTGTACTCTTTCTGTTTTTCGTCGTATTTCGGCTCGGGGACGATGCCGTAATCGTCGTCCATCTCGCGCAGAAATTCGCACGAAGAGAGCATCGCGTTATAGAACATCGCTCTGCCGTCGGTGAATATCTTGATGACGTTCAGCTCGTACGCCTCGTCGGTCTCGAAATTCGCGTTGTTCGTGATGAGCGCTTCGTAGATCTTTTCGTATATCTGCGTTTCTTTCGCTATATCCGGATCGTAGACAGGCACGTCGTCTTCGTCTTTGGTGACGAGCATGCCGCCCGCGCCGTAGTAGAAATCGTAAGGCACGCTTAAAAAATACGAAGTAAGACCGAATACGTCGCGGCTGCTGTCGTGCGTGATCCTGCCGTCGCCGTCCATATCCTGCGAAACGTCTTTCGTCAGCTCGATGAATTTATCGAGCGTCCATTTGCCCTCGGTGACGAGCTTATACGGGTACTCGATATCGAGCTTGTCGAAGATCTTTTTGTTGAAGTACAGGCAGGACGTATAGTTGAAGCTCGTCGGGCTTATATCGCCGTTGACCATCATGATATTGTCGCGGATCGAGAAGCCGCTCTTGATATCCTTGTCCCACCACGGCTGAGACAGATCGACGTAAGGCAGTTTTGAAAACGAAAGCACTTCGTTGTTCTGCGCGAGCGCCGCGCCGTTTACCATGTGGACAAAGCAGAGATCGTAATCGGCTGAACCGGATTTGACGGATCTCTTTACCATCTGCGTGACTCTCGCGTAATCCTCGACGAGCACTTCGATCTTTATGCCGAAGCGGTCTTCAACGTTGAGATTGCGCGTTTTGACCGCGTCGTGCACGCTCTCGTTGATCATATGATCTTCGGTATAAACGTCTATCTTGGAGACTGCCGAAGTCAGTATGCGGAATTCGCGCGGTTTGCCGTTCTGATCGTACCTGACCTCGGGCAGAGCGTCGGTCACAGCAGGTTCCTCCGTTTCGGTCTCTGAGACCGCCTCGACGGTCGATACCGCGGCGGTACCGTCGTCAGGCGCTTTTGTCGACTCGTCCGCCGGTTTTTCGGTACAGCCGGTCAGAAAAGCCGACAGCGCCATAAGTAAAGCAAAAGCGATACAAAGAATCTTTTTCATGATCTTGCCTTTCCGTCTGTTTTAATCGCTGGATTCTATTATCAAGTTTATCGCAAAAGCTATGTTTTGTCAATAGAAAAATGAAAAAAGACCCGGGAAGATAATTGCAAATTGAAATTAAAGCGTCGCCTCCGGCTGAATTCACTTTCGCCGAACTGAGTTGTCGGCAAAGCCGACTTTTTTGCGGCTTCGCCGCCTTTGGGGGTCGCCCACCGTGAACCCCCAAAAACTCGACGAGCTCGTTTTCGGGGAACCCCGGTCCCGTGAACCCCAAAAACTCGACAAGCTCGTTTTCGGGGAACCCCGGTCCCACCCTACTGACCCCCAAGTCCCCTACTCCCTCCCAAAGTCGTTGCACTCACTTTGGGGGCGCGGCAGGCTGACGCGAAGTAAGAGGTAAAAGTGAATAGTGAACATGTTTACCGACTTCTGCATAAACATAATCGCTTCATCCAAACGACGTTTCAAGCCGCTTTCTTCCGGTGATCCCGCGCGCGGCGCCCCCCTTTACCGCGCGCGATCATTCGGCACAGCCGAATGATCCGACCCTTA
>JAEEJH010000141.1 GCA_016281775.1 Clostridiales bacterium
AAATTCGCCTTATAGTTTGCGGAGCAAATTTAGCTCGGCGAAGCCGAATTTAGCTGAGCAAAGCTCATTTTAGCTCGCTGTTCACGGCGAATTTAGCTGCATAAAAAATCGGATCTGCCGTTTGGCAGATCCTGATTTTTTTATGCCCAGGGGTTGGAGCTTTCGGGTTTTCTGATACCGACGAGGAGGAACTGCTCCCACAGGTACCACTTGCCGTCTTTCGCTTTGCGGAGAAGAACGTCGCGCGGGGAATCTGCGCCGCCGGAGGCGATGTGCAGTTTCGCGTAACCTTCGTTATCGTACGAATACTTGCCGTCGCATACGGTGATCGTATACGGTTCGGACGGGGTGTAGTCGTTGCCCGGTACCGCGCCTTTGAAATAGGATCTCGGAATATAATCGGTACTGTCCATAAAGCGATCTCTTATGAACTGTTTTTCTCTCTGCGTTACTTCTCTCGGTCCGCTCAGGAATTCAAGCATGCTGTAGCAGAGTTCTTTATCCTGCGGATAGAAGCAGAGAGCGAGCACGGTGAGAGCCGCGGTGTCGAACGGCGTTGCAAGAGCCGCCTGAGGCAGAGCCTTGAACTGTTCGAGCGTTTCGGGCAGAGTCTCGAATACGACGTCTACCTTCTGATTGCCGCCGCCGGTAACGCTTTTTACGGCCTCGGCAGCTTTGTTTTTAAGATTATCGAAAAGTCCCATTTAGTTTATCCTCCGTTATTTTTTTATATTATAATAAATTTTATTGCCTTTTGTCAATATATTTTCTTTAATTTCTGCGCTTTATTTTGTTAAAAAGCGTGTCTTGTCGCTTTTTTGAGTGAAAAATACGTCACCACAAAGCCAGCTGCTTATTGAAATCGGGATTTTCCGGCAGCGTCACGCCTTCTCTGTAAAACGTTATGCCGTGCTTTTTCATCAGGTTGTAAAGTTCTTTGAGTTTTCCCGGAGAATCTTTTTCCCAGAATTTGCACAGGTAAGCGTAGCGGATCTGGAGCGACGATTTTTCGACGTTGTTATAGTGTTCTTCGTCCGCGGCGGCGAGAGCGTCGTCCCAGAGCTTGACGTAACTGTCATATACGGCGCGGCGCTGTTCTTTCGTGCCGGTCGACACGACGACCGTCTTGTCGATACCGTCGTATATTCCCATATGTTTTTTATCAGACTTATCCGAAGTCTTGTCTATAAACTCGCGTATATACCGCCATCCGTCGCCGTAATAACCTTGAAGGAACTCGTCCATACACGCGTAATATTCTTCGCGGCTCATATCGGGGTTCCACATGACTTTCGAAAGCAGATAAGCGCGCAGTTCGCCGAACTCGCCTGATACCGACTGACCGTTGCCCTGTTCGAACAGTCCGATGACGTTGTGATCGACGAAGAAACGCACGTTATCGTAAAGCACGTTCAGGTTCGGGAACGGATTGATATAATACATGAAGTCGGTCGTGTAGTCCCATACGAACAGGTTTTTGCAGATCTTCGACCACGCTTCGATATCGGCGGCAAAATCCTTGTTGGATTTGCAGTCGGAGTCGAGCGGATGGGCAAAACAGCATTCGATAGAGCAGAGACGTATTATCACGTTGTCTCTCGGCTTGATGTTCTTCGGCGCTTTTCTCGTGTATCTGTACGCGAGCGTATCGACGTATACGTCGGGATAATCGTCCTTAATTGCGTCGGCGATCTTGTTTACGAAAGTCAGAAGCGAGCCCATCGGCGTGCCTTCTTCTTCGTCTATCTTTTTACAGTTTTCACACTGACAGCCGCGGCCGTTCGAGTCTGAGTCGTTCTGCGAAACCGATATTATCCTCGCTTTGGGGTAGTTTTTCAGATACTTTCTGACGTTAGCAAGCACGGTTTCGAACACCTGCGGGTCGGTCAGACACGGCTGAGCGTTGACGGCGGAGCTCGTGTTCGAGAGCTTCGGCAGGGTATGCACGAACTGACCGGCGTACTGTATCATCTCGCCTCTGCCCCTGCTCGGCAGTTTTCTGTTTATCGAGCCGTTTATTTTGCGCTTCGCCGCGAATTCTTCGTTGAAAGTATCGTACCAGAACGTATCGCGGTTCATAAGCTTGGGCGAATACGTCACGCACGTATCCGCGGGCACGTCTATATGCTTTGCGAATTTTATCTCTTCGCAGCTCGAAGAATAGAATCTCCAACCGAGCACGTCTTCAAGAAAACTGTACACGGCGTACATCGTGCCGGTTATCGTCTTGCCGGTAAGATACAGTCTGCCGCCGTCGTATATTATCGCGTAGCCGTCGTTATACAGCTTTTCGCGCTCTGTTTTGACCTTTTCGGTGTCTCTGTCGGTGATCCCGATGCAGATCTCGTTCGCCTGCTTATCTTTGTTGCGGTCGAGTTTTATTCCGGTCGCACCGTCGATATAGTTGATAAAATCCTTTGCGGCGAGACGGACGGTGTCGTCGCTTTCCTGATAGACGACGCTGAATCCGCTCACGTCTTTTCCGGCGACGGTCAGCTTTTTGACGTGATATCCTTCCCATTCCATGATCTGTTCCTCCGTTTCTTCTTCGGTCGGCGCCTCTGTCGCCGCCTCTGTTTCCGCCGTGTTTTCCGCCGTCTTTTCTTCCGTTGCCGGCGCGGTAGGCTGCGGCTCGGTCTGCGCCGGATCCGCCGCCGTACAGGCGCTCAGCAGAAAAAAGACAAAACAGAGAACAACGCAAAGAATACTTTTAATTTTCCTCATAACCGTATCTCTCCCACGCTTCATCCGTTTACGTAGCAGTCGTAATATACGTTTGCAAGCTTCGTATAAAGCTCCGCGGCTTTACCGCCGCACGGCGCTCCGTCAATATGTGAAGCGCGGCGTATCATCGACGAGGCCGAGCCGACGAGTATCTCGTCAGCCGAGTACAGCTCGTCGAGCGTAAACGTTCTTACTTCGCATTTTATCATGTTTTTTTCACAGAGAAGCCCGACGTATTTTCTCGTTACCGACGGAAGTATGAACTTCGAGAGCGGCGGTATGACGACCGTGTCGCCCTGTATCAGCATCACGCTCGAATGCGAGCCCTCGGTCACGGTACTGCCTCTGTAAAACACCGCTTCGTAACAGCCGGCGCGCTCGGCTTTTTTGTTGGCGAGCACGTTCGGCATGAGGTTCAGCGTCTTGATGTTGCACATTTCGAATCTTATATCCGGCTCGGTTATCAGTTTTACGTGCTCGAACATATCTACGCGTTTTATCGGCTTTACGTAGGCGAAGAGGTTCGGTTTCTCGTTGTCGCCGTAACTGTGCTTGCGCTCGGCTGTCGCGCGCGACGCCTGAAAATATACGAGCGCGTCGCCCTCGGGGGCGGTCAGTTCGACGAGTTTGTCGAATATCGCCGTAAGCTCCGATATACTCATATCGAATTTGATATCTGCGAGACGGCAGCTGCTTACAAATCTGTCGTAGTGATCCGAAAGCGCGAAATATCTGCCGTTGACGTACGTCGTCACGTCGTACACTCCGTCGCCGAAGTAAAACGCGCGGTCGAGCACCGGAGCTTTGAGTTCGTTTAACGGCGCGTATTCGCCGTCATAGTAACCGTAATTCATCATATCACCTTCTTTTTCTTTCTTCCCGTGACGCGGATCGACATGCTCTCCATCACGTCAAGCGTTTTTTCGTTAAGTACGGGATCGAAACAGCGGCAGCATTCGGCGTCCGCCGTTATCACCGAATACGGCGAAGCCGTCTTAGCTATCACGGCGTTTGCGATCACACCGGAATTGAGATCGGGGCCGCACAGCTCTATCGTGTCGTATTCGCCGTCTCTGATATACTCTGAGAGGGCTTCGCAGCCGTAAGTGCCTTTTTCGAATACTGCCGAAGCGAATTTCGCGATCCTCGCCGCCTTGCCGAACAGTCCGTGCCCCTCCGAGCCCTTTATGCAGTGTGGTATGGGAAGGCTTCTGCCCTCTTCGGTATAGAGGTAATCGGCAGCGTGCGTGTCGAGAACGAAAACGACCTCGTCTTCATTCAACAAATAGCTCTGTATCTTACGCAGTATCGGAGCCTCGAGCTGTTCCGCTTCGGGATAACCGAGAGAACCGATAACGTAATCGTTTTGAAAATCGACTATTACAAGTAATTTCATTATGTTTTTCCGTTTATATGTTTATTATTTTGTCGAAAGTTATATACGGTTTTGTTGATTTTACGTATTGACTTGCAAACAATTCGAGTATATAATCTTATTGTTATTATATTTTTGAGGTTAAGATATGAAAAAATCCATAAGCAAAAAGCAAATAAGAACGCTCGTGCTTTACGCCGTGCTCATTGCGGTAGAAGCGATATTCTGCTTCACGCCGCTCGGCTCGCTGCCGCTCGGCGGACCGATCGTCGCAACGCTCGCAATGGTGCCTGTATGCATTACCGGAGTATTGCTCGGCGTCAAAGCGGGGACGGTACTCGGTTTCACCGCCGGTCTGTTCAGCTTTATCGTGTGGACGTTCGTCACGCCCGGCGCGATGTCGCTGGTTTTCACCCCGTTTTTCCATATGGAAGTAGGCGGAGTCAATCTCGGCGGCAGTTTATGGACGCTCGTTATATGCTTCGTACCGAGGATACTTACCGGTACGGTGTCGGGACTGATCTACAAAGCCGTGACGAAAGGCGATCAGGAAGGCAAAAGAAAGTATTTTGCCGCCGCGCTTGCGGGAGTCGCCGGTTCGCTCGTCAATACGGTCGGAGTGCTCGGCGGCGTCGCGCTGTTCTTATATAGAGATTTCGGTCTCGCGATACAGTCGTTTTACGAAGCGGGTTACGTTACGTATTCGACCGTCTGGGGCTTCATCGGCTTTACGCTCCTTACGAACAGTATCGCCGAAGCGGTGGTTACCGGGCTTGTCACGCCGGCGACCGTGCCTCTCAAAAAGCTGCTCGACGGCAAGGTATCATAATTCGACAAGCACCGTCAAAGTCTCGTCCTTTTTAAGGGCGAGCTTTTTGTTTCCGAGCACGAGAGAGCCGCCCTCTTTGTCGGTATAGACCTTGAGCTTGCCGTTTTCGTATTCGACGTAGACGTAACCGTCCTGAAGCGGCACGGTACCCATTATCTTATCAAATCCGCCGGGTTCGGGCTTTACCTCAAAGGTCGACGCGCCGGGCGACGTCGCCCTCACGCCGAGAAAATATCTGCCGAGCAGATAAACAGGTCCCGCGCCCCACGCGTGACAGAGCGATCTGCCGTATTTCATATTGTACATCGCGTAATGCTCCGCGCCCTGTTCGGTCGGGATATACTGCTCCCAGATCGAGGTCGCGCCGAGCTTGAGCATACCGCCCCAGTAAGAGCGCATACGCTCTTTCGCGTATTCAAGCTCACCGCACGAGCAGAGAACGTCGAGCTCGTAAAAGCCGAAATAAGGCGTAGTTATCGGCGGCACGGCGTCGTTTTTGAGCACGTTATCGAGTATGAGAGCGCGTTTTTCTTCATCCGCCGCGCCGGTCATTATCGCAAGCACGTTTATATGCCTGCCGACCTTTTCAAGTCCGGAATCGAAGCTGTCGACGTACGCGCCGCGGTCTTCCCTCCAGAAATCGCGCTGTATGTTGCCGTACAGCGTCTCGGCGGCCGCTTTGTATTCGGAGCCGTCTTCGCCGGCGGCTTCGCATAAAAGGCTCATATCGAGCATCGCCTTATATAAAAGCATCTGCTCGCCCGCGTTCGCGCCGCCCTTGTCGATATCCGCCCAGTCGATGAATATCCAGAATCCGCGCCTGTAAACTATATATCCGCGCCCGTCGAGGTTAGATATTATGAATTTATAGAGCGCCTTCAGTCTCGGCAGAATGAATTTAATGAAATCGGCGTCGCCCGATGAGAAATAGTAATTATACGCGCCCATAATGACGTACAGCGAATAGTCGGTTATCGTGTTGACGTGCTGAGAATAAGGTTCCTTGCCGAGCAGCAGCGTCAGTGTCCTTCTCGTTATGCCGTTGTCATGGAACAGATAATCGTTTATCATATAGCTCTGATAAGCGTCGCCGCCCCATACCCATCTGTCGCGTTTTATGCCGTCGATAAAGAATTCGCGTGAGCAGAGATGGAACGTGTAAGCCGAGACCTTCCACACTCTGTCTATCAGTTTGTCGCCGCATTCGAACGATCCTATGTCCTCAAGCGGGAGATATTCGTAAAATGCGCTCACGGCAAAGCTCGCGGCGAGCTTGGTCGGGATAAACACGTATCTGAAAGCGCAGGCGGGCAGACGGTAGCTCATCTTGCCAGAAAGCCGCTCGAAGAGCAGAGCGTTCCTGCAGTCGGTCGCTTCTTCCGCCGATTCGCCGAAATATACGGTGAAATCCTCGGTATCGACGGCGTTCTCGATCGAAAGCTCCGCAAAAGTCTCCTGCCCGAAATCATACAGCACTCCGTCTTCGCGGGTGCGTATCGACTCGGGCGTTATTTTTCTGTACGCGAATGGAAAAGTCTCCGGCGTCTTATCCGGTTCGGTATATTCCGGGCTGTCGCCGGCGTTTATATAATCTTCGGTATTGGGCGATACGAGCCAGCTTCTGTCGGTGCAGAACGTGTCGGATATCGCGTAGATGCACGGCAGACCGGAGGTATTGCAGATCCGCACGACCACAGTGTGGTCGCCTTCGCCGAAAAAGATATCCTGCCCGACGTTGAAGCGGTAAGTGTTGTCGAACATGACGTAGCCCTTGCCGCAGGCGAGTATCTTTACGTACCCCTCGGTATCTGTGTGGAACGTCTTCATGAACGTGACCGTCGGGTATACGTTCGGCTGATTCCAGAAAGCCGGATAATCGGCTCCGAATTCTTTTCTTCTCATATGGAGCTTGAGACCGTGGTAAAACTCAAAATCTCCTCTGTACCAGATCCATTTGCTTTGCATATACGATCCTCTCTTATCTGAATAATTGACCGTCTTGACAGTATACTTCCGTGCGCAGTACCGTGTAAAGCGACGTCTGCGGGTCAATAAGACTTATCTGCAGGTTTACGCTTATCGCTTTGATTATATAATCCGGGTTGATGTAAACGCTGTTCGAAGCGGCGGCAGACACGTTCATAACGAGTTTTTCTCCGTCGTATTCGCATTTTGTGATCTTAACGTACGGCGCGATGTCGAACGGCGCCGTACCGGTCTCTGATTTCTTCGTCCGTTTTTCGACTATCACGGGCGAAGCGAACATATTTATTATTCTTTGCGGCGTCTCTTCCGTTATATCCGGAGATACGATATTTATTACGTAAGACGAAGTTTCGATCTGTCTGAAATCAGTCTGCGGCTCGTACGCCTCGATGATCTGCAGATCGGGCGGAAGAGCGCCGTTCAGCCGAGTTCTGACCTCGTCCGGCTCCATACCGGCGACCTTTATGTCGAGAAATTCGCATACGCTCTCCATTCCGAGCGCCGCGGGCAGAGAAAAGACAAGATGCGGTCTCGGGTTATATCCGTGCGTATATTCGATCTTCACGCCCGAGCGCGTTATCGCCGCTTTGACCGTGCGGTCGAGGTCAAGATGCGAGATGAATTTGAGCGGCCCGAGCTTATTGAAGCGGAGCCTTATTTTTTTGTATTCGGGCACCATGTGCATTCACCTCCGAGCCGGTTCGCTCCGCAGCCGGCGCACGCTTCGGCGCACGACTGCGTCGTTATACCTTCGTACGCTTTTTCGCGTTCACGCTTGAAAAACGCTTTCGATACGCCGCAGTCGATCATATCCCACGGCAGTATCTCGCCGGTATCCCGTTTTCTCTCCGTGTAAAACTTAATGTCTATACCGCAGTCTTCAAACAGCGAAAACCATTTATCCGCTTTGAAGAATTCGCTCCACGCGTCGAATTTCATACCGCGCCGCTCCGCTTCGAGCAGTACCGCCGACAGCTTTCTGTCGCCTCTTGCGAGCGCTGCTTCTATAATGCTTCCGTCGGCGTCGTGATAGTTATATTTTATTCGGCGGTCGTCGCAGTAATGACCGAGAAGTTTCTGCTTGCGGCGGAATTCCTCGAGCGTGTCCTGCCCCTCCCACTGAAAAGCCGTGAACGGTTTCGGTATGAAGCACGCCACGCTGATCGTCACCTGCGGTTTGCCTTTCGGGCGGTCTTCGAGTTCGTAAAACGCGTCTATTATATGCTTGCAGAGATCCGCTATACCTTTAATGTCTTCGTCCGTTTCGGTCGGATGACCGATCATGAAATACAGCTTTACAGCCGTCTTACCGGCGGCAAAAGCGACCCTGCACGCCTTCAAAACCTCTTCTTCGGTGATATTTTTGTTGATAACGTCGCGCAGGCGCTGCGTACCGGCTTCGGCGGCGAAGGTCAGCGTCGTCGTTCTCACGCTCGATATCTTCTGCATCAGCTCGTCAGTAAAGCTGTCGGCGCGAAGCGACGGCAGAGACAAACTGACCATATTCTCATCCGTCCATGAAAGAAGCTTGTCGGTCAGATCGTGAAGCCCCGTATAGTCGGAGGTGGAGAGAGATATCAGCGATATCTCGCCGTAACCGGTGTTGTCAAACGTCTGTTTTGCCTGTTCGTTCAGCGTTTGCGGCGATTTTTCTCTTATCGGGCGGTAGATCATGCCCGCCTGGCAGAAGCGGCAGCCGCGTATACAGCCGCGCATTATCTCAACTGTTATCCTGTCCTGCACGCATTCGATATACGGCATCACGGGCTTGGTCGGAAAATACGCTTTGTCAAAATCTTTTATTATTCTTTTCGTTATCTTTTCCGGCACGCCGTCGTATTTCGGGCTGAAGCTCTTTATCGTGCCGTCTTCGTTATAATCGACGTCATACATACAAGGCACGTAGAACCCGGGCAGAGAAGCGGCGGCGCGTAAAAACTTCTGCCGCGTATATTCGCCCGAGGCTTTCATATCCGTATAAAGATGCGAGAATTCGACGAGCGCCTCCTCGCCCTCGCCTATCGAGAACACGTCGAAAAAGTCGGCTACAGGCTCCGGATTGTAAGAGCAGGGACCTCCGCCGATGACTATCGGATCGTCCTCGCCGCGCTCAGCCGACAAAAGCGGTATCTGACCGAGGCGGAGCATATACAAAACGTTCGTATAACATAATTCATACTGCAAAGTGAAGCCGAGTATGTCAAAATCACAAAGCGGCGTGCCCGTTTCGAGCGAGCAGAGAGGTATGCCGTGTTTAACGAGCTGCTCTTCCATATCGACCCACGGCGCGTAAGCGCGTTCGCAGTATATATCGGGATCTTCGTTGAGCGCGCCGTACAGTATCCGCACGCCGAGATTGGACATACCTATCTCATACGTGTCGGGAAAAGCGAAGCAGAAACGGCACTTCACCTTGTTGACGTCTTTTATGACCTGATTGAACTCTCCGCCCGTGTATCTGCCGGGTTTCAGAACCTGCTTTAAGAGCGTGTCTTTATAAAACATTTTATCACCTTGCAAATTTCTTCATTTTAACTATATACTTTTTTTGTGAAAAAGTCAATAGTAACAGCGCGAGTTTTTTTAAAAAAGGACTTGACAAATCACCGATCACGTGTTATCATATGAACAATCGTTCATATGAGGTGAAATTATGGAACACAATAAACACGGAGAACTCTTAAAAGAGGTGAAACGCGAGATGCCGAAGGACGAGACGCTCGCGGAATTATCCGAGCTTTTCAGCGTATTCGGCGACAGTACGCGCATAAAAATACTATGGGTGCTTTTCGAGCGTGAGATGAGCGTATGCTGTATAGCGGATCTGCTCAATATGACTCAGTCGGCGATCTCGCATCAGCTAAAGAACCTGCGCCACGCAAAGCTCATATCGAGCAGAAGAGAAGGCAAGACGGTATACTATTTTCTTGCCGACGACCACGTAAGAAGCATAATCGATCAGGGAATGGAGCATATTTCGGAATAATGGAAAAAGAGCAAAAGACAGAACTGTTAAAAATCATTATATCAGCGGTACTTTTCTGCGCGGCTCTTTTATGCGAGCATCTTGTCCACACTCACGCCGCGGCATATATCGTCCTTTATCTGCTCTCGTACGCCGTCGCCGGTTACGAAGTGGTGTTCAAGGCGGTAAAAAACTTAATAAAACTCAACCCGCTCGACGAGTGCTTTCTTATGACGGCGGCGAGCGTCGGCGCGTTCTTCACCGGCTCGTTTGCCGAGGCGTCGAGCATCATGATACTGTACGGACTCGGTGAGTTTTTACAGGATCTCGCGGTAGACAAGAGCCGCGACGCGATAAAAGCGCTTATGGATATAACGCCCGACTCGGCTACCGTGATAAAAGACGGCGTGTTGACCGAGGTCAGCCCCGGCCGGATCGAAGTCGGACAGTCCGTCATAATCAAAAACGGCAGACGCATACCGGTCGACGGCACGATAATATCCGGCGGCACGCTGATAGATACGTCGGCTGTCACGGGCGAATCGGTCCCCGTAGAAGCGGGCGTCGGCGACAAAGTGCTTTCAGGTACGGTCAATACCGGTGCGGAGATAACCGTCAGAGCCGATACCGTGTTTGAAAACTCTACCGCCGCGAAAATGGCGAAGCTCGCCGAAAAAGCCGAGCAGCAAAAGGCGCATACCGAGAACTTCATAACGAAATTCGCAAAGATATATACTCCGATAGTAGTCGCCGCGGCGCTGCTGCTCGCGGTACTGCCTCCGCTTTTTACCGGCAACTGGAGCGAATGGATACACAGAGCGCTGATACTGCTCGTCGTGTCGTGCCCGTGCGCGCTCGTGATATCGGTGCCGTTGACGTTTTTTGCCGGTATCGGCGCGTCGTCAAAGCGCGGCATACTCGTCAAAGGCGGCGAGTATTTCGAGACCGTCTCCAAGGCGGAGATATTCGCGTTTGACAAGACCGGCACGCTGACCGAAGGCAAGCTCACCGTATCGGAGATCAACGCGGTGAAAGATAAAGATCTGCTTTTGAAGATCGCCCGCTCAGCCGAATCGCATTCCGACCATCCGATAGCAAAGGCTATCTGCGCGCTTGACTGCGAAACGCTTGAAGCGACCGACGTAACAGAGACTGCGGGCGAGGGCATAGTCTGCACGGTCAACGGCAAAAAAGCCGCCGTCGGCGGCGTTCGTCTTATGAAAAAGCAGGGAATAGAACCGGAGAACGTTAGCGGCGCGGTACATATCGTTTACGGCGGCGAATATCTCGGTTATATCGTCGTTTCCGATAAAGTAAAAGAGAGCGCCGCGGCTTCGCTGGGGATTCTCAAAGAAAAAGGCGTAAAAAAGACCGTAATGCTCTCGGGCGACGGCATATCCGCCGCACAAAAAGCCGCCGCAGAGGCGGGCATCGACGAGGTGCATGCGGAGCTTTTGCCGGAGGATAAGGTAACGGAGATCGAAAAACTGCTCAAAGAGGGTAAAACGGTATACGCGGGCGACGGTATAAACGACGCCGCAGTTCTCGCCAGAGCCGACGCCGGCATCGCCATGGGCGGCATAGGCTCCGACGCGGCGATAGAAGCCGCCGACATAGTCATAACCGACGACGATATAAGAAAACTGCCGGAGCTGTACCGCATTTCAAAAAAGACCGTCGGCATAGCAAAGCAAAACATCATATTCGCACTTGTCGTTAAAGCGGTAATTCTTCTGCTCTCCGTGTTCGGTCTGACCGGTATGTGGCTCGCGGTGTTCGCCGATACGGGCGTGGCTCTTCTCGCCGCCGCAAACGCGATGCGAGCGACTAAGTAGGGGCGATCCACGAATCGCCCGTCATAATAATGCACGAGGTTTGATTTATAAAATGAAGTTAAGGCCGCATCATATACTCTGCATATCTCATTACGTAGGCGAAGGGTACAGCGCAGAGTTTAACGTAAAAATGAAAGAGCTGATAAAAAGGCTCGGCGAAGGCGAGAGTTTTGATCTCGTCTCCGGCCCCGACGATCTCTGCGCCGCCTGCCCGAACCTTTCGGGCGGGCTCTGCAAAAGCGAAGAAAAGGTCAAAAGATACGATAAAATAACGGCGGAACTTCTCGGCGTTACGCAAAACGGCAGCTGCGGCTCTGACGTTTTCGATATAGCGAAAAAGAAGATATATTCTCAAAACAAATTCGCATCGGTCTGTTCCGACTGCGAATGGGCGTATATATGCCATAAAAGCGGCTGCAATTAAGAAAATTTTAAAAAACTATGTGAATTGCACATAAAATTATGTTAGAATGAACGTATAAAACACAGAGAGGTACGCTTATGAAAGTTACCGTAGGTATCGATATCGGCGGAAGCACGACGAAGATCGTCGGCTTTGACGAAAATAAAAAACTCATAAACCCGATGCTCGTAAAGGCTACCGATCCTTTGACGAGCGTTTACGGAGCGTTCGGCAAATTCACGCTTGAAAACGGGCTTTCGATCTCGAACATCAAGCAGGTGATGATAACCGGCGTCGGCTCGACATACATAAAAGATTCGATATACGGTCTGCCGTGCATCCACGTGCAGGAATTCGAAAGCGTAGGCTTAGGCGGTCTGTATCTGTCAAAGCTCAGCCGGGCGGCGATAGTCAGCATGGGCACCGGCACGTCGATAACGTACGGCGATTTCACAAACGGAAAGTATTCGTTCGAGTATCTCGGCGGTACGGGCGTCGGCGGCGGTACCGTCAGCGGCCTCGCGTCAAAGCTTTTCGGCGTCAGAAGCACATCATCGGTCGTCGAGCTTGCGAAAGACGGCAGCGTCGAAAAAGTCGATCTTCAGATCAAAGACATTACTGAAAAAGATTTCGGTCTGCCCGGCAATATGACCGCGGCGAATTTCGGCAAGGTGGACGATCTCGCCACGAGAAGCGACCTCGCCGCGGGACTGCTCAACCTCGTGTTCGAGACTGTCGGCGTTATGGCGCGTTTCGCCGCCGGATCGTGCGGCGTTTCCGACATCGTACTCACGGGCAATCTTACGACGATACCGCAGTGCGTCGAGAAATTCAAGTCGCTTTCCGAAATGTTCTCCGAGAATTTCATCATTCCCGAAAACTCGCAGTTTGCGACGGTGATCGGCGCCGCGCTGCTCGCGGATATGTGATATTATTCCATAAAAAAATGAGCTGTTCAAAACTCGTCAAAAACGAGGCAAAACAGCTCCTTTTGTTTATAAATAACGATCGTATTCATCTTCAGCGTTCGGACGCGCAGGTTTTCTTCACTTGTACCGCGCGCAGCGCCGCGACCGGGAGTAAAGGGGTTCCCCAAAAAAGCTGTGCTTTTTTGGGGGGTTCCCTGGGTGGGGGAGGACCCGGCCGCGGGCTATTATTATGGTTCTCGGTGAAGAAAACCATTGCGTACCTGCGCTTGTTTTTTTATAATTAGATTTCTATATAAAAATTCCTTTTGCCGGTGTTTTGCATAGCAAAAGGGTTGTTTGATCGCCTGAATTGTAATTCAGGTTTTTAAACAACCCTGTTTTTATGCGCAAGATTATTTCTTCGAGATGATCTTATTGAGCGCCGAGAGCACCAGCGCCATGAAAACGTTGCTCGCGCAGGCTGATATGCCGTTTGCAAAGCCGTTCAAAAAGCCGCGAAAAGAGCCCGACGTGATGCCCATGACCGTATAGAACAGAAACGCGACGACCGCGAGTATTACGAATACGACCACGACTATCGGTATTATCTTCACGGCTATATCCGTGATATTGGAGAGGGAAAACGAATTGCTGTTTTGCTTTTGTTCCTGATTCTGATCCATGATGTTATCTCCTTTGTAAATTATTAAATACATTATACACGTCAAAAAAACTTCTGTCAAGTGTTTTTTGCAAAATCCCGCGCCGCGCGCATTATCAAACGTTTCGTATGAGCAAATAAAAAACCTGCGTTTTTTGAAGCGCAGGTTTTATCCGGTTTTACCGATTATTTCGGGATCTTTTCGTAATCCTTTAAGAATTTGTCGAGTCCGCTCTTGGTGAGGGGATGATCGATCATCTGCATGAGGACCTTGTACGGAACGGTCGCAACGTCTGCGCCGGCGAGAGCGAGGTCGATCACGTGGATCGGGTTACGGGTGGAGGCGGCGACGATCTGAGTCGGCGCTTCCTGAATTGCGAACATATCGGCGATCTTCTGGATCAGTTCCATACCGGTCCAGCCGATATCGTCGACTCTGCCGACGAACGGAGCGACGTAAGACGCGCCGGCGGCGGAGGCGAGAAGAGCCTGACCTGCGGAGAAGCAGAGCGTGCAGCAGGTCTTGATGCCCTCTTTGGAGAGTATCGAAACGGCTTTGAGACCTTCCTTGCAGGTCGGGATCTTGACGATCATGTTCGGGCGGATCTTGTTGATTGCTCTGCCTTCTTCGACCATCTTGTCGGCTTCGAGGGAGATGACTTCGCCGAATATAAGCGTTTCGGGGGATACTATCGCGGAGATCTCTGCGATGGCGTCTTCAAATTTCTTGCCTTCTCTGGCGATTATCGACGGGTTGGTCGTTACGCCGGAAACTATACCGAGAGAGTATGCGTCTTTGATCTCTTCGATATTGGCGGTATCGATGAAAAGTTTCATAATATAACTCCTTTTATTTGATTAAGCCGCCGCACGGTATTTTGCCTTGCGGCGGCTTGATTTTAATGATTATACGCCCTTTGCGAGCTTTCTCTTGGTTTCTTCGTTCGTGAAGTTCTGGTTGGCTACATGACCTTTGAGCGGGATGAGTTTCTCGTTGATCAGATCGAGGAACCAGTCGGGCTGCGGGAAGAAATCGTGATCGTATTCGGCGGAAGGTGTGATCCAGTTCTTTGCGCCGAGAACAGCGGGCGGAGCGTCGAGGTAATCAAACGCGAGCGAAGTGATGTTCTGCGCCATGTCGTTGATCACGCTGCCGCGGAGGCACGCGTCTGTTGCAAGTAAGATCTTGCCGGTCTTCTTGACGGATTCGAGAACGGGCTCGTAGTTGAACGGAACAACGCTTCTCGCGTCGATGACGTCGCAGGTGAGACCGTATTTCTCTTCGAGGATCTGAGCCGCGTCAAGCGCTCTGTAAAGCGTTGCGCCTACGGTGAGGATCGTGAGGTCTTTGCCTTCGCGTCTCTTTGCGCATTCGCCTATCGGCACTTCGTAGTAGCCTTCCGGCACGCCTTCTTTGACGAACTTTTCGGGCATATCGTAGATCTTCTGGCTTTCGAAGAATACAACCGGGTCAGTTCCGGCAAGAGCCGAGTTCATAAGACCCTTCGCGTCGTACGGGGTTACCGGGAATACGACTTTGAGTCCCGGGATGTGAGCGCAGAGAGCGGTCCAGTCCTGGCTGTGCTGTGCGCCGTACTTGTTGCCGACCGGTACGCGGAGAACAACAGGCATCTTAAGTCCGCCTGCGGACATCGACTGCCATTTCGCCATCTGGTTGAATATCTCGTCGCCGGCGCAGCCTATAAAGTCGGCGTACATAAGCTCGACTATTACGCGGCCGCCTGCCATTGCGTAACCTGTCGCGGTGCCGCAGATAGCGGATTCGGAGATCGGGGAGTTGAACAGTCTGTGATACGGAAGAGCCTCGGTAAGTCCTCTGTAAACGCCGAACGCGCCGTTCCAGTCACGGACGTCTTCGCCGTAGGCGATGAGGGTCGGATCTTCGTAGAATTTATCGAATATCGCTTCGAACAGACCGTCTCTGATGTTGTAGGCTTTCATCTTGGATACGGGGTTGCCGTCCTTGTCGAAGCCGTAACGGGACTGACCGGCGATCTTCTTGACTCTCTCGTTTTCTTCCTTCGGCATTCTGACCTCGACGGGACGTTCGTCCATTTTCGGCATATGCAGGTTCGAGAACATGAAGTTTTCAAGGAACTGCGGATTCTTGTGGTAATCCGTGTAAGGAGCGATCTCGAGGTCGGATGCGAGCATGAACATTCTGTGGTTTCTGTCGACCACGGCGTCATGTACGGCCTGAACTTCTTCAGCGGTGGCTACGCCCGCGTCGATGATCTGCTGCGGGAATACCTTCATCGGGTCAAGCGCTCTCCAGAGCTCTTCTTCTTCGGGCGTTCTGTATGTGAGAACGTCGGAGGTGGAGTGACCGCCGAGACGGTACGTTACTACGTCGAGAAGAACGGGGCCTTTGCCTTCTTTTAAGAGTTTCATCTTGCGTCTGTACGCGTCGATGACTGCGAGCGGATTCCAGCCGTTGATGCGCTCTGCGTTGAGCTGGTTCTGCGCGATGCAGCCGAGTCTTGCCAGATCGCCGTAAGCCATCGTTTCGCCTCTGGTCTGACCGCCCATGCCGTAATGGTTGTTATTGAAGTTGAATATTATCGGAAGTCCGCCTTTGTATCCGTCTTCCCAAAGCTCGTTGAACTGGTCCATGGC
>JAEEJH010000142.1 GCA_016281775.1 Clostridiales bacterium
CGTTCCGTCGGATTCGCGGTAGGTCAGATCGTATCCGCAGTCTTTCAGAACGGGCAGAAGCCTCTGATTCGATTCATAAAGCGCGTCCTGCCGCCCGATGCCGACGAAGAGCTTCGGTTTCACGTTGTCGTTTTTGTGCATCTCGGCGAGCGCGAACAGATCGTCTTCGGGCGCTACGCCGTTTTCACCGATTATCGGTATCGCCGTCTCGGGCCATCTGTCGTAGATCTCTTTGATATCTGCAGCCGAAGAAAGTCCCGCCGCCGCGGCGTATTTGTCGGGGTCGCGCATCGCGGCTTTGAGCGCGCCGTAGCCGCCCATCGAAAGACCGGCGATGAACGTGTCTTCGCGTTTGTCCGAGATCTTGAAAAACTCTTTCATGCGGAACGGCAGCTCGAACGTAAGGAATTTATAGTATGCGCCGCCGTATTTCATATCGGTGTAAAAGCTTCTGTGCCCGTTCGGCATAACGACGCAGATACCGTATTTTTCGGCGTAGCGTTCGACGCTGGTTCTGCGCATCCATATCGTATTGTCGTCGGATAAGCCGTGCAGAAGGTAAAGCGCCTTATACCCGCCGATCTCTTCGGGCTTGCACCCCGTCCACTTCTGCGGTATTATCACCGTCACCTGCGTGTGAAAACCGAGCGTCTCGGCAAAAAAGTCAAGTTCTATCAATGCCATGGCCGTGTCTCCTTACTTTATCGGCTCGAAATCCGCCGCGCCGTGCTTGCAGAGCGGGCAGACGAAATCCTCGGGCAGCTCGTCTCCCTCGTATACGTATCCGCATACCTTGCATACCCAGCCTTTTTTGCCTTCGGTCTTCGGCTTCGGCTTGACGTTGTTCTGATAGTACGTATAAGTCATCGTTTCGCTCTTCGATATGACTCTCGCTTCCGTTACGCTGCAGATGAACATGCCGTGCGTATCGAGGTCGATATACTGCTCGACCTGAAGCGACATGAATGAGTTTATATACCTCGGCAGAAACGCGAGTCCGTTATCCGAATAAAGCGGTTCGATGCCCTCGAATTTGTCGACGTTCCTTCCGCTTCTGAACCCGAAGCACTCGAATACCGAGAACGGAGCCTCGACTGACAGGCAGTTGACGTTCATCTTGCCGGTCTGCTTTATCACGTGATGCGAGTAATTCTGCTTGTTTATCGTGACGGCGATGCGGTTCGGCGTGTTCGTGACCTGCGAAACGGTGTTGACGATAAGTCCGTTATCCTTCCTGCCGTCGTTGGACGTGACAACGTACAGACCGTAACCGATATTGAACAGCGCCGTGAGGTCCTGCTTGTTCGCGGTCTCGCTGTGCTGTGCGAGATAGTCGAGGCAGAGTTCGTTTGCGAGCGCTTCGATCTGCTGTTTGTTCTCGTCGTTCATCGCGGACTTGATCCTGACCGCGGTCTGCGTGAATTTGATATTCGGCTGACCTTCGAGCATTTTCGTCATGGTCTTCGCCGCGAGAGGCGCCCACGAGCCGTTCTCGATCAGGCCGACCGTGCGGTTTCTGTATCCGCGCTCGGTAAGATGCTCGATGAACGTGCGCATGAACGGGAAAACGTCGGCGTTGTAAGTCGTGGTCGCGAGCACGAGCTTTGAATATCTGAACGCGTCTTCGACCGCTTCCGCCATGTCTTCGCGCGCCAGATCCGTGATCGCCACCTTCGGGCAGCCTTTTTCTTTAAGCTTGTCGGCGAGCAGCAGCGCCGCTTTTTTCGTATTGCCGTATACGGAAGTATAGGCTATGAACACGCCGTCGGTCTCGGGAGTGTAAGACGACCACAGACCGTACTGTTTCAGCACGTGCGGTATCGTATCGGTAAGCACCGGTCCGTGCAGCGGGCAGATCGTCCGTATATCGAGCGCGGCGGCTTTTTTGAGTACGGCCTGCACCTGCGC
This sequence comes from Clostridiales bacterium, assembly GCA_016281775.1. Taxonomy (GTDB): domain Bacteria; phylum Bacillota; class Clostridia; order Oscillospirales; family CAG-272; genus UBA1248. Next base: position 1,909 of record JAEEJH010000142.1, read on the forward strand.
GCCGTATTTGCCGACGATACCGAAATAGTATCTTCTCGCTTCGCAGTCCCATTCGTCCTCTATATCGTTCGCGCCGAATTTGCCGAAAGCGTCGGCTGAGAAAAGGACCCTGTCGGCTTCGTCATAGGTCATTAAGACCTCGGGCCAGTGCACCATCGGCGCCGTGACGAAATGCAGTATGTGTTTGCCGAGCCAAAGTATCGAGCCTTCTCCGACCTCTATCCTTCTGTGCTCAAAATCGTCGCCGAAGAAATTCTTCATCATCGGAAAAGCCTTGGCGGAAGCGACTATCTCGGCTTTATCGTACAGCTTCATAAAATTCATTATGTTCGCCGAATGGTCAGGCTCCATATGCTGAACTATAAGATAATCGGGCTTTCTGCCGTCGAGAACGGACTGGATGTTATCGAGCCATTCGTGAGTGAAACGCGCGTCGACCGTATCGAACACGGCGACCTTTTCGTCTATTATGACGTAAGAATTGTACGCCATGCCCTTTTCTACGACGTACTGACCCTCGAACAGATCGATCTTGTGATCGTTGACTCCGACGTATTTTATCGTATCGGTGATCTTCATAAAATTCTCCTTTGCTTTATTATGTTAAGATTATATCATACTGCAGCGGCATTGTCAAGTCAAACCGTGTTTGTATACAAAGAACGGCTCAAAATTATTAACGGATTTGTGAGAATTTAGTGTAGAAAAAAGACGCCTCATGCGCTATAATTATACTGAGGTGATTTTGGGCGATATTATACGCCGTCACAGGAAAAGAGGTATTCTAATGAAATTTGAAAATAAACCGTCGACCGACAACAAGTACGTTCTCGACTGGATAGAAGAATGCGCCGCGCTGACGAACCCCGACCGTATCGTGTGGATCGACGGCTCGCAGGAGCAGATCGAAGAACTGCGCGCCGAGGCTTGCAGAACGGGAGAGATGATAAAACTCAACCAGGAACTTCTGCCGAACTGCTATCTGCACAGAACGGCGGTCAACGACGTCGCGCGCGTCGAAGCGAGGACGTTCATCTGCACGCGCAGAAAAGAAGACGCAGGCAATATAAACAACTGGATAGACCCGAAAGAGTGCTATGCAAGGCTGAAAAAGCTTTACAAAAATTCGATGAAGGGCAAGACGATGTACGTCATCCCTTACGCGATGGGCCAGCTCGGTTCCGAATTCGCCAAATACGGCGTTGAGCTGACCGACTCGATATACGTCGTGCTGAACATGGTCATCATGACGAGAGCCGGCGAAGCGGTCGGCAAATACCTTGACGAAAATTTCATCAAGGGTCTGCACGCGACCGGCACGCTCGATCCCGACAACCGTTACATCTGCCACTTCCCCGAAGACAAAACGATCTGGAGCGTCAACTCGGCTTACGGCGGCAACGTCCTGCTCGGCAAAAAGTGTTTCGCCCTGCGTATAGCTTCGTATCTCGGCAAGAACGAGGGCTGGATGGCTGAGCATATGCTCATACTCGGCTTCGAATCGCCCGACGGCGATATCAAGTACGTCGGCGCGGCTTTCCCGTCCGCCTGCGGCAAAACGAACCTGGCTATGCTCGTTCCTCCGGAATACTATAAGAAGAGAGGCTATAAGGTCTGGTGCGTCGGCGACGACATAGCGTGGCTGCGCGTAGGTCCCGACGGCAGATTATGGGCGGTCAACCCCGAAAACGGTTTCTTCGGCGTCGCCCCCGGCACGAACGAACATTCGAACCCGAACGCGCTCGCCGCGACGAGATCCGATACGATATTCACTAACGTCTGCCACGACCTCGACAACAACACGGTCTGGTGGGAGGGCCTGAACAACGACCCGCCGAAGCACGCGATAAACTGGAAAGGCGAGCCGTGGGATTACAGAAAATACGACAAAGCCGACAAGATAAACACCTCCGGCGCTCATCCTAACTCGCGCTTCACCGCTCCGGCGAAGAACTGCCCGTGCGTATCGGATAAATTCGACGATCCCGCCGGCGTGCCGCTCTCGGCGATAATCTTCGGCGGCAGACGCGCGAAAACCGCTCCGCTCGTATATCAGTCGTTCGGCTGGCAGCACGGCACGTTCGTCGGCTCGATAATGGCGTCGGAAACGACCGCCGCCGCCGCGGGCGCGATAGGCGTCGTGCGCCGCGACCCGATGGCGATGAGACCGTTCGTCGGTTACGACATGGGCGACTACTGGCGTCACTGGCTCGACATGGGCAAAAAGATACCGGATCCGCCTAAGATATTCCACGTCAACTGGTTCCGCACCGACGACAACGGCAACTTCATCTGGCCCGGTTTCGGCGACAATATGAGAGTGCTCAAGTGGATACTCGACCGCTGCGAAGGCAAGGTCAGCGCAAAGCGTACCGCGATAGGCTACGTACCGCACGTGAAGGATATCAACGTCGAAGGGCTCGATATAAGCAGAGCGACGCTGAAAGATCTGCTCTCGATCGATACGGAATCGTGGATCTCGGATATAGCGAACATAAAAGAATTCTACTCGCTCGTCGGTCCACGCGTCCCCGCAAAGCTCTATAAAGAACTCGGCAAACTCGAAACGCGGCTCAAAAAGTAATATGAAAAGCAGCCCTCCGCGGGCTGCTTTTGATTTATTTCAGCCGTTTGCCGTACCGTTCGTTTCGCGCGGCAGGCTGACGCAAAGTAAGAGGTAAGAGTGAAGAGTGAATATGTTTACCGACTTCAGAGCAAACATAATCGTATCGTTCAAACGACGGTTCAAGCCGCTTTCTTCCGGTGATCACGCGCGCGGCGCCCCCCTTTACCGCGCGCGATCATTCGGCGCGGCCGAATGATCCGACTTTACGTTTGCGCTTGCGCAAACATATCGCATCTCCGAAGGAGATATATCGCATTCGCGTCAGCGAATATATCGCATCTGCGCAAGCAGATATATCGTAAAAAAGGCGATATGCCCTAACGGGCGCGAGATGTTCTGCCGAACGCGATATGTTCTTGCGGACGCGATATGCCGCAGACGGCGAGAATTGAATGTTGAGTCGCCGGCGAGACGATCCGTGCGGCTTCGCCGCCTTTGGGGGTCGCCCACCGTGAACCCCCAAAAACTCGACAAGCTCGTTTTCGGGGAACCCCGGTAACCCCCTGAATCCCTCCCAAAGCCGTTTCACTTTCTTTGGGGCGCGCGACGCCCCCGGTTTAAGACCGGGGATACGGAGGGACGAGGGGGTCAGGGGGGATGCAAGGGTGGCGGGGCGCGGCCCCCCTGAGAGCGAACGGTCGGCACGAATATAATTTACAGAACCGTAGGGCTCGGCGTCTGCGAGGACCGCCTTCGACGGTCCGTTGAAGTTTATTGAGTGCGATATTAAAAAGCCGGAGATCATTTTCCGGCTTTTTTACCTGTTATTATAACGAAAACCGCGGCGGCGATGAAAAGGACGGATATGACGATAAACGCGATACTGACCGGGTGAAGGGCGGTAAAAACGCCGCTTCTGACCGCGTCGACGAGGCTGACATTCTCTTCGATCCGCGTCTGCTCCGATATTTCGGGATAAAGCGGTACCGCGGACAAAAACCTCAGGACCGTATTCATGTTTTGCCGTTCCCTTCGATGAAATAAGCGGCTTCCATATCGGCGACTGACAGCGCGAACGCGAGCGGGTACATTTCGAACGCCGCGCCGACGTTACGCTGATCTTCCGTACCCGAAAAGCCCATGTGATACCGTATTGCAAACGCTTCTTCGCGGCTGAGCCTCATAAAGCCGGAAACTATGTAAACGGATTTTTCACCGTGGCCGTAAGGCATTTTATCCCTGAATTCGTAGTACGGCACCGTCTGCCAGACGCCGTGTTCATCCTTTTTGTTTCTCGTCGACACGACGTAGCAGTCGGCTTTGCAGACGTCGTGCAGAAGCGCGACGGTCGCCGCGGTCTCGTCGCTTACGTGCAGACCGTATTCGGTTTTCACCCGTTCTCTGCTCAGATAATCGAGCAGGCTGTAATACACGTTGAGGCTGTGTTCGCAGAGTCCGCCCTCTTTTGCGAGGTGGTACTGAGACGAAGCCGGCGCGGTAAAGAAATCACTGCGATTCTCGAGCCAGTCGAGCAGTTTATCGGCGCCCTCTCTTTTTATTTTTTCTTTGTATATTGAGATGAATTCCTCTTTTTTCGTCGCCATGGCAGCACGTCCTTTCACCGTTTTACTCATTATACAATATTTTTTGCAAAAAATCAACAATGGAACGCAAATTTAAAAAAATTCTCCCGGATCGCGCTCCGCCGCGTTTTAAGCGGGTCAAATGTTGACAAACGAAAAAAATCGAGGTAAAATAAAAAAAGTTTGATAGGTTTTTGATTTTTTTGCGACTATATGGGTGAATGAAGGAAAGGAGGCCTCGCATGAACGACGGTAAAATAAAAGAACTTTTTCGCTGCCGCGACGAAAAAGCGATAACCGAGACGGAAAAACAGTACGGAAACTACTGTTTTGCGACGGCTATGAGGATCCTCAACAACGAACTTGACGCCGAAGAATGCGTAAGCGACGCATATCTCGCCGTCTGGAACAGGATCCCGCCCGAAAACCCAGACGACCTCGGCGCGTACCTGACGAGGATAACGAGAAATCTCGCGGTCGACCGCGTGCGCCGCAAGACCGCGGAAAAGCGCGGCGGCGGATATTCCCATCAGCTTTTATCGGAACTTGACGAGTGCTGCGGCAGCGCGGAAGAATCGGTGCTGCAGAACGAGCTTTCCACGGCGCTGCGCCGTTTTCTCAAGCGTCTGAACAAACGCGAACGCGATATCTTTCTCTGCCGCTACTATTACGGATATTCGACGGCAAAGATCGCCGAAGGCTGCGGCAAAAGCGAAGATTACGTGCTGACGTCTCTGTCGAGAACGAGAAAAAAACTCAAAGAAATGTTTGAAAAGGAGGGGCTTATATGAAAAGTTCGGACCTGCTCCGCGCGATAGGCGACGTGGACGAAAAATACGTCAAGTCGGCAAAAAAACTTATAAAACCGAAAAAAGAACAAAACAAATTCGTATCGGGCTCGCTCTCCGCACTCAAATTCGCCGGAGCCGCCGCAGTCGTGCTCGCCGTGATACTGGCGATATGGATACCCTCCCGCTTCTTTCCGCACGATCCCGAGCCCGTTCAGTCCGGAACGGCAACCGAAACGAACGCGCCGCCGACGGACACGACGGCCGACGAGACCGGCGAGCACTCAGATACTCCGGAATACAACCTGTTTATCTGCGGAGATCAGACGGTCGAAGCGTTGACCGGATACTTCGCCGACAGAAGCGAAGCGCTCCGAAAAGGCGCGCCCGCATCGGACGAGACCGACGACCTGATCCTGTATCTGAATCAGGGCCTCCCGAAAGATCTGGTCTTCGAAGACGACGTTCCGACGCTGTACTATAACAAAGGCGACAGGATAGATTTCATCAACGATCCGGCGACCGGCTTTGAAAGATTCGATCTTTGGTTTGCCGACGGCTCGAGACCGTTCAAA
>JAEEJH010000009.1 GCA_016281775.1 Clostridiales bacterium
AAGCCTTGTGACGTCGTCGTTCGCAAAAAGCGGTTTCAGGCCGATCAGCAAAAACGAGCAGAACGGTTACGCCGACGGCTTCGGCAGCGGTTCAAAAGCTCCGATGACGGTAAAACAGCTCCGGGACGCTCTCAAAAACGGTCTTACTTACGACGAATTTGCCGGTTACAAGAGCGAACTGTTCAGCGTATCGATAAACAAAGAATACCCGAAATTCAATACTGTAACGGCGCTTGTCGCGCTTGAAAACGGAGGGTTCGTTTATCTGACCTATAAAGGCGAGAGCAAAGAAGTGATCGCGGCGCGGCTGTTCGACAACACGCTCCGCTTCTGCGGCGATCTTCTGAGCGACGGTTATAACGGACTTACTCCGAAAGGCAAGCTTACTTTCGATGAATACACGATAAAACAATCCGCAAGTCATGATCTGCCTGCCGGCATTCAGTCAAACGTGATCATCGTTAAACTGAAAGAACCGTACGAAGGCTCGCTTTGGGGTCTTTTACCTGAGATAGGCATCGAACAGTATTATGATATAAATCTTCAGGCCTACGAAAATCTTCGCCGCGACGCTCTTGCCGGCACCGGCGTTACCTGGGAAGACGTTGAAGAGTGTAAAGAAAAGATCGGTACCGAGTTCCTTGTCTTCCTTAAAGACGTCGACGAACAGTATATCCTTTATGAGATCGATCTGTTGAAGTCCAATTCGCTTGTTGAAAGCGTCAGCGTCTATGACGGTTATCAGGAGTATAAACAGTATTAAAGAAAAAATGATAATGAACCGCGCCGAAAGGCGCGGTTCATTTCATGATATGTCGGTTAATAAATCTACGCAGCGCGAAAATCATAACGTTTGCCGCAGGCAAACTCACAGTCAGTCTTCTCACGGGGGAGAAGGCAATGAAAAGCCTCCCTCCGAGAGGGAGGCGAGACGATAGGAGCCTGCGCAGCTTCATTTTACACTTAAAGCGTATCTGCACGCGCTCTCCCTCAGTCAGCAAAGCCGACTGAGGGAGAAGGCGTTAATATAAAAAATGTATTAAACCCGCACAGCGAGACGGTAGGAGTTTTCCCGTAATGGGAAATGCACCACCGGTCTTTATTTTTCGCCTTCGAAACGCATATACATAAAAAATTTTATGATAATCGTAAAAATTCGCTTGACAAACGCAGAAACACGTGCTATAATAATAGTGAAAAGAGGTGTTGACATTATGAAAAAAAGTCTTATGGGTTCGATTATAATAATTTGCTCTGTACTTTTAATCTTCGCTTCAGCGCTGATATGTATTCTCGGCATACCTAGGATAGTCGATTCCGTGTTCCCGGATAGTGAACATTTCAGACTGCCCGGAATGGTATTCATGTGGATAACGGCTGCACCGGTCATGCTGGTACTGATTATACTGATTACGGTAGGGAAAACGATAAACGAAAAAGATTATATAAGTTATATCTATATTCAGAGGTTTAGAATTATCAGTATGCTTGTGCTTTGCGACACGGCTTTATATTTGATTCCGATAATATTTTTCCTCATCCCGGATCATTTCGATCTCGGTGTGATCGCGGTTTGCATTACTATACAGATATGCGGTTTTAGTTTGTCGGCGGTATCGTATACAGCTTCCGCCGTTATGGAAAAAGCTTCAGAGTATAAAGACGAAGTCGACACTATGATATAACAGCCGAGTGGATTATGAAAATAGTTATAAATCTTGACGTGATGCTTGCGAAACGCAAAATGAGCGTTTCGGAATTTGCTGAAAAATGCGGTATTTCACTGACTAATATTTCTCTTTTGAAAAACGGGAAGGTCAAGGCGATACGTTTTTCCACGCTGGAAAAAATCTGCAGCGTTCTTGACTGTCAGCCCGGAGATATTCTCGAATTCTGCAAGGAGGATGAATAATATGATCCTGGTAGTTTTATCATACGTCATAACGCCGCTCATAATACTGCTTGCCTCATGTATCGTTCCCGTGAGCGTTGCTCTGATCTTTCATAAAAAAACAGCGCGCAAGACCCTTATGTCTGCTGTTTTGCTTATTCTTGTCGGCTGTGTTTTGCTTAATTCCGCGTTATGCGTTCTTATTTCGCAAAATCCCGTTATTATATGTCCTGATGAATATAGAATTTATATAGACGGCTCGAGACGCGCAGCCATTAGCTCTGAAGTAAGGGGACTTTACAAAAATGCAGGTCTTTTGTTCCCTGCGGTGATTGAAGTCGATCGCGCTTCTTATACAACGTTGGAACTGCATATTACCTATATGTTTTACGGCACCGTTGATTACAGCATTGACGACGACGGAGTAAAAAGTATCGATAAGCCGTTATTTTAAAGATGATTTGTAATGAAAGGATCCGCATTACTGTCATAAATATAATTAAAAGAGAGGTTCTCAAATGATAAAAAACAAAAAAATCATTGTCAGCACAATAACAATGATCACGGTTATAATTCTTATTATAACAGTTTTGTCTGTTAATTTTGCCGCGCCTGCAAGTGCTGTCGAGTATATGAAAAACAGTGCACAGCAGCGATTGAGTATTGCAGAATTACGATATTCGGATTTATCAAATAATCCAAGTGAAAAGAGTGAAGTTTTGATCAGCTTATCAAATACCACTCTTGACACTGTAGATGCTCTTTTGCCTAACGGGTGCGAAATTATCAGAGTATATCACTTTTTTTCCGACGGCAATAAAACAGTAACCGGCGCATACAATTCCTGCCGAAATAAAAACATTTCCGATATTCAAAAAAGCTACTTTACGGAGATATATAATATGCTTCTTTCAAACATAGAAGCGTTGGAAGAAGAAAAGCAGGCAATGTATAATCAATACATGCTTGATTTTTCGATCTCACCGAACGAATTCGATCCGGAAGATATGAATAAAGACTGGGTATATCAAGGCGAAAGTATATCGGAAATAGCTGCAAGAATAGCGTTCAACACTGAACATCTGGAACGCATGGAAAGCGTCGGTTTGGACTTAAGAGGTATCCGAATTAAAGCAACTAATGCCGATCTTCTGGATATGCTTGAAAACGAAAATGTAAAAATGATCGAAATACTTGATTATGACAATAATGATATTATCGTACCACCGATTTTTAATTAACAGAAAAGGAAGTATTTATGAAAAGAGTAAAACAGGTTTTAATAATTGTTGTGTTATTAATTGCCAGTTCATTTGCAAGTATTTCTGCGCATGCATCAGCCGATTTCCATACTTTTTACACCTTATCACGGAAATGCATACACAAGAAAATATAATGGCACTAAATACGCAACAGTCAGAGTAAAATGGAATTTGCAGGGTATTACTGAATTTGATTCTCAGACTGACACTTTTGAAGAAGACTTAATATTCTATAATTATGATCATACTGCTTATGCAACAGAAATAAGTTCTTATGAATCAGAACTTCCTGATAGTTATCTTGACACTCAAGCGGGAGATCCTGATGATGAAAAGAATTGCTCCGTTGGCACGACAGCAGCCGATGAAATAATAGCTAATACTATGTATTACACATACATGACATTGATTGATGGTACCGAATCTGATTCATCTATGTTTAAGGTTAATGTACAGGAAGGTTACTATATAGTATTTCCTTCTCCGTGGTTTGTATATGCACAGACAACAAATACTGTTATCCCTTTTAAAAATGGCTTCACCGCTCCCGAATCCAGAACGTGGCTCTATGAGTTTGAAAACAATGATACTCAAAGCAATGCTATAGATACGGGCGTCGGTTATTGGGGATCGGGTACATTAGCCTCCACAAGCGATGTTGACTATTGGAAAATTACAGGTGCCGGCACAAAGAACTTCAGGCTTATTTGCCCTTCAGGTAAAGATTATGATATGGAAATATTTAATAGTTCTGGTGTTTCTGTCGGTGGTTGCTTTTCGATCAACGAGGATGATTCATATTCAATTACGTTAACAAGTGGAACTTATTATATGAAAATCTATTCGTATAGCGGCTCCAGCACTACCGAGAATTATCGATTAATGATTACAAATCAATAATCAAGCACATTATGGCGTTCTTCACCGATAACCGAAGAAAACCGGTGCGATACAATTTTTAAATGAAATGAAAAAAACAACTGCCGCAGATCGCTGCGGCAGTCATTTTTATAAAATTCAGATCAGTTCGTTGTATTTGCCGCGGGCGGTATAGTGAGTATGGAGGATCTCGTGGGACTTGTGTCCGCAGGGCTGTCCGAGGTACTCTTCGTATATCGCTTTGATCGCGGGGTTCTCGTGGGATTTACGCAGTTTTTTGCCTTCGTCTATCGCGTAGATGCCGGCTTTTCTCGCCGCCCATTTTTCGGCTTTGACGCCTCTGGGCTGGCCGCCGCCGACGATGCATCCGCCGGGGCATCCCATGACTTCGATGAAGTGGAACGCTTCGCCCGCTTTGACCATTTCCATGACCTGAGCCGCGCCGTCGAAGCCGCTCGTTACGGCTACGTTGGCGGTGAAGCCTTCGAGGAACTTGTATTCGGGCAGTACGTTTTCAAACGTAAGCGAAGCGGTCTTGATCTGCGTGCTGTCTCCGAGAGGAGCGACGTGCAGGTTTTCGCACGGCAGTTCGCGTCCGGTGACGAGTTCGTAAACGGTTCTGAGAGCCGCTTCCATAACGCCGCCAGTTACGCCGAATATATCCGCCGCGCCGGTGGAGATGCCCATCGGAGGATCGAATTCGGAATCGGGAAGATTTACGAAATCGATACCCGCCTGTTTGATCATGTTGGCAAGCTCTCTCGTGGTGAGTACGGCGTCAACGTCCGGCACGCCGTTTTCGTTCATTTCGGGTCTTGCGATCTCGAATTTCTTCGCGGTGCAGGGCATTACGGATACGAGATATATATCTTTCGGATCCTTGCCGAGTTTTTCCGCGTAGTAGGTCTTTACGAGCGCGCCCTGCATCATGTGCGGGGATTTGCAGGAAGACAGGTTCGGGAGAAGCTCGGGATATCTGTGTTCGATGAACTTGATCCAGCCGGGGCTGCACGAAGTCATCATCGGAAGAACGGCTTGCCCGCCGGTAAGAGCGGCTTTCGCTCTCTGTAAGAATTCCGTGCCTTCTTCCATGATCGTCAGGTCGGCGCCGAAGTTTACGTCGAATACTTCGTCAAAGTTCAGAGCTTTGAGAGCCGTGACCATCTTGCCGGTCGCAACCGAGCCGGAGGGCATACCGAACGGTTCGCCTATCGCGACTCTGACCGCCGGAGCGACCTGTACGATGGTGTATTTGTTCGGATCTTCGATAGCTTTGATAACGGGATCGATCGCGTCGGTCTCGCGCAGAGCGCCGACGGGGCATACGGAGATGCACTGACCGCAGTTGGTGCAGTCGGTATCGGCTATATTCATGCCGAAAGACGGCTGGATAACGGTCTTGAAGCCTCTCTTCTGAGCATTCAGCACGCCGATCTTCTGTATCTTGTTGCACATCGCAACACAGCGGCGGCAGTTCACGCACTTGGACATATCGCGCGTCATAACGGTCGATATCTCCACAGGCAGATCTTTCATTTCGCCTTCAAAGCGAGGTTCGGTGACGTTCATTCTTCTCGAAAGAGTCTGCAGCTCGCAGTCGAGCGATCTCGGGCAGGAGAGGCAGTCCTTCGGGTGGCAGGAGAGAAGCAGTTCAAGGTTGACTTTTCTCGCCTTGCGTACGCGTTCGGTGTTCGTCTTTATCGCCATACCGTCGCTGATCTTGATCATGCAGGCGGCCTGGAGGTTTCTCATCGGTCTGCCGTTGGTTTCAACTTCGACCATGCACAGACGGCATCCGCCGTACTGGTTCACGCCTTCAAGGTAGCAAAGGGTGGGTATATAGACGTTGTTTTCTCTTGCAACTTCAAGAATTGTCTTGCCGGCTTCAGCCTCGTAGGGCTTGCCGTTGATGGTAATATTGACTTTACTCATTTTTTTGCCCTCCTTATTCCTTGACTACCGCGCCGAACTTGCAGTTGGCCATGCAGGCGCCGCACTTGATGCACTTGCTCTGGTCGATGACGTGCGGTTCTTTAACTTTGCCGCTTATGCACTGTACCGGGCAGTTGCGCGCGCAGAGCGTGCAGCCTTTGCATTTTTCGGGAATTATCCTGTATTTTGCGAGAGCGGAGCATACGTGCGCCGGGCAGGTCTTATCGACGATGTGGGCTTCGTATTCGTCTCTGAAGTTGGCTATTGTGGAAAGTACGGGGTTCGGAGCAGTCTGTCCGAGGCCGCACATCGCGGTGTCTTTGATAACGAGCGAAAGCTCTTCGAGCGTATCGAGGTCTTCGAGCGTGCCGTTGCCGGCTACGATCCTTTCAAGGATCTCGAGCATGCGCTTCGTGCCTATACGGCAGGGCGTGCATTTGCCGCAGGACTCGTCCTGAATGAACTGCATGAAGAATCTCGCGGTGTCGACCATACAGGTCTTCTCGCCCATTACTATTAGTCCGCCTGAACCCATGATCGCGCCGAGAGCGGTAAGCGATTCATAGTCGACCGAGGTGTCGAGGTTCTTTTCGGTGATGCATCCGCCGGAAGGGCCGCCTATCTGAGCGGCTTTGAATTTCATGCCGTCGGTGATGCCGCCGCCGATCTCGAATATCAGCTTGCGGAGCGACATGCCCATCGGAACTTCAACGATACCGGTGTTGATGACGTCGCCGGCGAGCGCGAACACTTTCGTGCCTTTGCTTCTGCCGACGCCGTAGGATGCGAACCAGTCCGCGCCCTTGTTGATGATCTCGGCTATATTATAGTACGTTTCGACGTTGTTTATAATGGTCGGATATCCGAAAAGACCGGATTCGAACGGGAACGGCGGTTTCTGACGCGGTTCGCCGCGCTGACCTTCGATAGAGGACATAAGAGCCGTCTCTTCGCCGCAGACGAACGCGCCCGCGCCGATACGGAGCTCGATATCGAAATCGAAACCCGAACCGAGAATGTTTTTGCCGAGCAGACCCCATTCACGGGCGATCTCCGCGGCTTTGTTGAATCTTTCAACGGCTACCGGATATTCGGCACGGCAGTAAACGTAACCGTTGTGCGCGCCTATCGCGTAACCGCCTATGGTCATACCTTCGATCAGGCAGAACGGGTCGCCTTCGATGGCGGATCTGTCCATGAACGCGCCAGGGTCGCCCTCGTCGGCGTTGCAGACGATGCATTTGTTTTCGCCCGGAGCCTTCATGCCGGCGCTCCACTTGACGCCGGTCGGGAAGCCCGCGCCGCCGCGTCCGCGCAGACCGGATTTCGTGACTTCGTCAACGATCTCTTCCTGCGTCATGCCGAAAGCCTTCGCCTCGGCGGTGAAGCCGCCTTTGGCTATGTAAGCTTCGATCGAATCGAACGGGATCTTGCCGCATTTGTTAAGGACGATCTGTACCTGTTCGGAGAAGAACGGTATGTCGTCGATGCACGGGATATGCTTTTGCAGGTTCGCGTCGAAGAACGTGTATTCTTCAATGACTTCGCCTTTGACCACCTGTCTGTCGATGATGTCTTTCGCGCGTTCGGGAGTTACGTGTACGTAGTAAATACGTTCCGGTTCGATCAGGACCACGGGACCCATCGCGCAGGTACCCATACAGCCGGTGAAAACGACGTTGACTTTGTCGGTAAGTCCGAGCTCTTTGATATAGGATTCTACGAAATTCTTCGTATCCTGGCATTTGCTCGAGATACAGCCGCCGCCGCCGCATACGTATACGGTATGCTCATATTTGCCGAATTCGGCGTTGTAGCGTTCGGCTACGAGTTTAAGATCTTCTACGTTTTTGATAATCATACTCATTCACCTCTGTACTGGTCAAGTATACCGGCGAGATCGCCCGGTTTGACCTGTTTGTGCACATCGTCGTCAACGACGACAACGGGGGCGAGACCGCAGGCGCCTACGCAGCGCGTTACGTGGATCGAAAACAGATTGTCAGCCGTAGCTTCGCCTACGCCGATACCGAGCAGTTCCTGCAGCTTTTCGATAAGCGCGCTGCCGCCGCGAACGTAGCAAGCCGTGCCGAGGCAGACTTTAACGTCGTGTTTGGTCTTGGGCGTGGTTGAGAAGAACGAATAGAAGCTCGATACGCTCGATACGTACGAGACGGAGAAGCCCATATTGTCAGCGACATATTTCTGGACTTCGTAGGGGAGATAACCGAATATCTCCTGTGCCGCATGCAGCACCTGAATGAGACAGCCTTCCTTACCGCTGTAAAGGTCGATCACGTTTGCGAGCTTTTCAAAGTTCGCCTGTTTTTCGACTTCTTCGGCGGTGAGGGTTTTTACAACATCACTCATTGCTTTACCACCTTATAAATATTTTGGAGCCGAAACGAAAAAACACTCGTTTTCGGTATTCCATTCAGCGATATAATAGCAAAAAAATGCCGTCTTGTCAAGACCTTTCGGCAATTTGACAAAAAGTTTAAATAATCAATTTAATTTTGCAAAATTTAAAGGTATTTATAATATAAACAGTAACTGATATGTGCCGTATGATGTTGCTATGCAATGATGGAAGCTTCACAAATGATGTTCGGCTCTTGCGAGCCGAGTGACATAGGTGTCGCCTCCGGCGACATTCGGTGTGCCTTTGGCACCCTTGGGAGACCCCACCCTCCAATCTCCCAAACCCTCTTCCTCCCCCCCTGATCCTCGATCTACAATCGAGGGGGCCGCGCGGCGGGCGGGAAAAGCCCCATTTGAAAAATGGGGGGATGGTGGGGGCTTGGGGGCGGTTAGGGGGGCGGGGAGTCCCCAATAACTCGACTCGTCAGAGTCGAATTTCACCGCGCAGCGATATCACACGCGAAGCGTATATCACACGCCGAAGGCGTATTTAACTGCGGCGCAGCCGCTTTGGGGGGCGGGGAGTCCCCAAAAAGCGAACGGTCTGTAAAAATATGATTCAGAGAACCGTAGGGCAGAGGCTTGCTCCTGCCGTTAGAAGCGGTTTGTGTGAACGTTATTCGAAGGTCGTAGGGGCGATTCACGAATCGCCCGTATGTAACGGTGCAATAAGACGTTCGTTTGTATGACAGTATTGAACCGTCCTCATCCGTCGGCTGCGCCGACACCTTCTCCCAAAGGAGAAGGCATATTTACGGGTCGTCGAGGCGCCGATCCCTACGGTGCGTAAACCAATCGTTCGATTAAACTCGTTCGTTCTTGGGGGTTTCCCACCCCTCCGCTCGCATACGCTCGCAACCCCCAAACCCCCTTTCCCCTCCCTCAATCTACCATCGAGGGGGCCGCGCGGTAGGCGAAAAAGCCCCATTGAAACAATGGGGGGATGGTGGGGGTTTGGGGGCGGTTAAGGGGGGCGGGGAGTCCCCAAAAACTCGACTCGACAGAGTCGAATTTCACCGCGCCATGTTCCCCGACCCGAACAAAGTGAGTGTTGGGGGTTCGCGGAAGCGATTTCACACGCGAAGCGTATATCACACGCCGAAGGCGTATTTAACTGCGGCGCAGCCGCTTTTCCCCTCCCATCGATTTTCAATCGAGGGGCTACGCGCCGCCGGCAGGATCACACCGCCGATCTGCAGATCGAGCTTCGGTCAGAAACCTTTTTATAAAATATCATTGACAAATCACGTTTTTCGCGTATAATGAAATTCGGATAATAAAACGGGAGAACGGTATGAAATACTTTATCGGACTTGACATAGGCACGTCGGCGGTCAAGGGCGCGCTTATGAGCGAAGACGGAAGAATTATTAAAGTAACGGATAAGAAATTCGAATATATCACCGAAGCGACGTTCAAGCTGCTCGATCCGGAGCTTTTCTGCGATACGTGCTTTGACATTATAAGCGAGCTTGCTTCTTCTGCGGACGGCAAGATCGCCGCACTCTGTTCGTGCTGCGCTTCGGGCAATCCGCTGTTTCTCGACGGAGAAATGAAGCCGATGACGCGAATAATCGGCTGGCAGTCGAAGATACCTCAGGCGGACCTCGACGCCGTATATACGAAAGAAGAGCAGGACGCGTTTTACAGAACCGTCGGCTGGGATTTCTTCGACGGTATGCCCGCGGCGGATCTTGCATACATAAAGCTTCACAGACCCGAAATACTGAAAAACGCGAAAATGCTCGTCATGAGCGCGGAATACCTCAACTACAAGATCACCGGCAAATGGGGAATCTCTCACTCGATGGGCACGCCTTTCTATCTGATAGACCAGGAAAAGGGCGTATATCATAAACCCATGCTCGACAAATTCGGGCTCACTACGGATATGCTGCCGCCGATATACGGCAAAGGCACGGCGCTCGGGACCGTCCTTCCGGATAAAGCGGAAGAACTCGGGCTCTGCGCGGATACCGAGGTGATCCTCGGCAGTTTCGATCATCCGTCCGGCGCGCTCGGAGCGGGCGTTCTTGACGAAGGTCAGCTGCTTTTGTCGTGCGGCACTTCGTGGGTAGAGCTTTTCCCGGTCGCAGACAGACGGTTCGCTTTATCGACCGGCGGACTTGTCGACAGGTTCACGCTTCATCACGCGCCGTGGTGCGTTATGAAATCGCTTGAATCGGTGACCGTCAAGATCGACAGACTTCGCGAGCATTTCTTCGGCGTCGTACCTCACAAGGTCTTCGACGGCTGCGCAGGCGAGGCGCCGTACGGCTGTAACGGTCTGCGGTTCGATTTTACCGAAGCGGATTTCAAACGCGCCGCAGGTCACGGCAAAAGCGATATCGCAAGAGCGATAATCGAAAGCGCCGCGTTAATGCTCAAAAAAAATCTGCAGAATCTTGAAAAATGCGGTTTACGCGCCGATTCGATCACCGCGATAGGCGGCATAACGAATTCGCCAATCTGTACCCGCATAATCTCCGAGACACTCGGTAAAGATATAAAGGTCGTAAACGGTCAGTCGGCGGGCGCCGTGGGTTCGTGTCTGCTCGGCGCTATCGGCACGGGGGTTTATAAAGACGAAAAAGAAGCCTTTGCGGCTATGAAGGAACGTTTATAATGAAAAAAGAAACGATTGCCGCGGCAAAAGCGGCGTATGTGACCGAATCGGAATGTATAAAAGAAATGGCGGAATTCTTCGACGAAGAAGCGTACGGAGCCGCCGTTGAGCTTCTTAAAAACGCGGAAAGGATAGGCGCGACGGGATGCGGTCATTCCGGCATTTTGTGCCGGCACTTCGCGCATCTTATGTGCTGCATAGAG
>JAEEJH010000010.1 GCA_016281775.1 Clostridiales bacterium
AATACTTTTCGACGCACCCGGTATTTACAAATTTACCGTACCGCATCTATCCATGATTGAAGAAGACACTCGTGAGTGGATCGGTAATCAAGGAGCACGGATGAGCGATGAATTTAAAGAGTTTTTGCAAGACAAACAATTTGATTTCTTACGTGGAAGTAAAGCGTTTCAAAATCTGACCCAATAAAATAATCGGGAAAGGATTATAACGTCCTTTCCCAGACTTTTTATTTTGAACTATCGTATTTAAAAATTCTCTAAAGGTAAAGAACAAGCGAAAGATAAGTAATGGACTATTGTTTGCTAATAAACGTAATATGTTATCGTTAATGCGGCTGTTTCCTTATTTTTGTTACTCTCCCCCGATCCACCCCCAAACCCCCGCCTCCCCCCGTTACCCGATCACAGATCGGGGGCGCGATAAAAAAAGCAAAGAGCTGTCAGATCCCGGATGATAAAGGGATACGACAACTCTTTTTCATTTATATTGCAGGCGGATGACCGTCCGTGTGATAGTCGGTACGTTGAAATAGGCGCTTACTTTGACGTTATCAGGATCCTGATCCAAACCATATATTCTCTTACGAGGTTCGCGTAGAAGTATCTGCTGAACGGAGTTTTTGCCGGGGCGGGTTCGAGATCGTAACCGAGCTTGCCGGCCTGATATACGATCCTTTTCTCGTGGTAGTCGCTCGAAACTGCGGCGACGGTATCGGCTTTGAGCTTTCTGTCATTTATCAGCTGCATTGAATAACGAATGTTTTCCTCGGTCGAGGTCGCTCTGTCTTCAAGTATCAGCCGCTCTTCCGATATCCCCCTGCCTGTAAGATAAGCCCGCATCGACTCGGCTTCGGAGACTGTCTCGTCCTCACCCCGGCCGCCGGACAGCACGGCGTACGCGTCGGGATTAGCTTCAAGCAGTTCGTACGCTTTTTCAAGCCGGAACGAAAGCAGCATAGACGGTGTGTAACCGTGCGTTTTACACCCGAAAACGATATAAACGTCGGCTTTGTCGACCGTTTTGCCGATATTCGTGATAAGAAGCGAAAAAACGGTGAAGCTGACCGTATATAACAGTCCTACGCTTATATATATCCATTTCAGTACGCTCATAAGCTTCGGGTACGCGGCGTCGAGCCGTTTTCCGAAAAACAGAAGTATCAGAAGCGGCACGAAAATACATAAAAGCACTATCGGAGCGAGCGGCAGAGAAGCGCGCTTGCTCACGAGCAGATACACGGTATAGTTGACCGCCGCGAAGCCGGCGCCGCATACCGTCAGTATTATCTGCAGTTTAGTCATGAATATCACCTTTTATAACGTTTTCGGCATCGGTTTCCGAATAACACTCGTAGAGCGTCAGATGCCCGACCGCCCGTTCCTTTACGGGCAGAGAGGCGATTTCGTAAAACTCCTCGCATTTTCCTCCGTACAGCGCCTCGATCTTTTCGCGTTCGGGATCCCCGGCCGACTTTTTCGCGGCTTTATAGACGGCGTGGAATATCCGTCTTTTATCGGGTTCTTCGGTATTGAAACCGGGATCTGCCGAAAGCGAGGCGAAAGCGTCGCAGACGGCGTCTGTCGCTTTTTCCGCGTCGAGAGTTATGATGAACGCGAATCTGTACGCGTCGTCGCCGAATTTGTCTGTAAAATTTCTTGCTTTGTCGGAATCAAACATGATATTGCTCCCCGTTTACTTAATGACGCCGTCGGCGTAAGTGTCTGCGTAGTACCCGTCTATGACCTTGATCCTGATATCGCCGCATTTTTTGCGCTCTGCGTTCTTATTGAGTTCCGTACGGTACGTTATGCCGCTCAGATTCTGCACGAACCTGTCGCCGTATGCTCCGGCGGTGATCAGTTTATAACCGTTTGCGCTTTTATCGTATTTCAAGAATGAAAAGCGCGAATATTCCGGGTCTTCGAAGCTGAACGCGATGCTTGTACCGGTCCAATCCCGTGTGAGTTTATACACGGTCGGTATCATATAAGGTCCGGTAAAATACTGCAGATAGCCGAAACAGAATTTTTCCGTTCCCTCACCGGTCTTCTGCATTTCTACGTATTCGAACGGCAGGAATCTTTCACTCATATCGGGCATGTCGAGCCCGATATACAACAGATCTCCGTCATAACTGCTGATCACGTACAGCGGAGCCGACGAAACGGAGAACAGGCCGACGCCGTCCTGATACGCCGGATTGTATATGCCGATGACTCTGCCGTCAAGATCCGTAACGAAACCCGCGTCTGTGATCTTGTAGCCGTATATCTTATGTACGCGGTATCTTTTGCCGTATTCGTATCCGGACCCAACCGGTTCCTGTTCGCGCGCCTCCGTTATCATAATGCGCTCTGCGGACGCGTCGGACAGATTAGCTGCGAGCGAAAGATACGTCTTTTCCGCACGCCGGTTTATCCGGTATCCGCTGTAAAATTTCCGCGCCGTTGAATTGTTTTGATCATCTGTAAATACATCAAAGCTGAAAGGCGATTCGAAACGGGCGTTATAGTCGAGGCTGAGTAATTCGAGCAAAGATTTCATTTTATCTTTGATCACGGTTTCGGGGATCATGTCGGATGACGGGAACTGTTCTGTCGAAAAGCAGGTCTTTCTTATAGTAAGTCCGTACGCCGTAAACAGAGCCGTCTTTTTGAAATAAGTGAAAAACTGATCTCTTACGCCGAACCGGTCCGGGTCAGACGGATCGGGATCGGGCGACACCGTAACGCCGTCCTGACCGGGACTTGCCGATACGATATACGGCAGGCTGTTCAGATCGAGCGTCGGCACGGCAGAATTGTACGGATCGAAATAAGCCGTAACGGTATGCCGGTCTCTATCGAGCAGCGAATTTCCATCGTATGACAGATAGAGCGGTATCCCGATATATCTGCCGCTCTTTTCGTACATATAGCAGAACCAGTCGCAGCCGAGCGTGTTGATTATCGAGCATATTTCAAAGCGCAGCTCCGGCGGGGGAGGAGAGAAGTAACATTCCGGCACGTTAAGCGCCGACGTGTCCGCGCCGCCGATCGTACCTGTAATTGATGTGCCCGGTATGAAAAAGTGCTCGCGGTCTCCGGTCACAATTTCCGACACAACGTAATATCGCGCGCCGTAACCCGTTGAGCATTCATTCAATCTGGCAGTAAGCACGTTCGACTGATCGTAATAGGCGGCGCGTTCGCTGTTTTCCGTAAAGAAACTCGCGATACGGCTATCGTATATCACAGGCAGACCGTTTTCGATACGCATCTTCGTTACAAAACCGATCTGCAAAAGATCCGTATTTACCGCGTAAGATACCGTGCCGCCGGCGTTATGCTGTACTCTGCCGGCTTCCACCCAGCCGAACAGCTCGGAAGCAAGCATATCTTCCCATGGCGACTCGCTTTCGCTATGCGCTTCCAGATCGTAGAAGTATACCGTATCGTCAACGATCAGAACGTTGATCGAAACAATATATTCAAACGTACCTTTCTTCTCGGTCGCTATGATGATGTTTTTTTCTTCTCCGAGCGTTCTCGGTATCTGTCGCCGTCCGATGTCTATCTCATTCGGTTCGGCAAAGGCGACGAGCGACATTATCACGTCTTTTTTGTCTTCTTCATCACAGTTGAAACGGGAAAACAGCGTTCCGTCGTCAACAACGGTGACCAAAGGCGGCAAAAAGCCCGTACATCTCATCAGATCGCTGAATAAACCGTATATTTCGTCGTTCTGATACAGCGGGGTTATCAGCGTGTAGCCCTCGTCGGAGATAGGACCGACCGGCTCCGTTTCCGCGGTATCGGGGGCGTGCGGCGCGTTCGTCGCGGCTTTGTATATACCGAACCCGGCCGCGATCGCGGCGCATATCGCCAGCACGACCGTAAGAACGGTACGCAGTACCGGCACGGCTCTGCGCCGTGAGAACGCCTTTTCGCGGTTTTCGGCGCCGCGCAAAAGCGCCGAAGCCATTTTTTCCTTATCCGCGGCGTTCGGCTTTATATTTGAAAATGAGAGCAGATATCTGATTTTATTCATGACAGGCCTTTGAAATTAGATTTATTTATAGTATCCGTCATCGTATTTTATGTGTATCATTCTGGTCTTGCGGCTCGTGCTTGACGACAGTTCCTTCCGGTACGAAAAGCCGCCGCAGGTCTGTACGAACCTGTCGCCGTACGATCCGAGCGTGACCTTGTTATAAGTCTGCGCGTTTCCGTCATACTCAAAATAAGACAGATACGCGAATTCGGGGTCTTCGACGTTAAAGCGCAGGTACATTTCTTCACCGTACGCTGCGAAAAAACATCCGGTCGGTATCGCGTAAGGTCCGACTAAACCGTCTAAATATCCGTAGCGGAACACGGCATACTTACCGTCGCCGTAGGGCAGGTTTACTGATTCAAACGGCAAAAACGCGCCGTCTCCGCCGGGCAGCTCGCGGCCTATATAAAGTAAACCGGAATCGTCGCTTACGACGTATAAAGGCGCCTTCGGATCGCGGAAAAACGTAAGACCGTTTTTGACGTCGTATATACCGATTATGACGTTATCGAGATCGGTAATAAAGCCGCATTTGTGCAGTCTGTAACCGTACAGCGTATCGACGCGGTACTCTGCGCCGTCGTGCGATACGATCCGGCGCCGCCCGTCGTTACCCGTGAGCGTAAAGTCGCAGACGTACAGATCCGATATCTCGTATTCGGGGTTTCTCGCTGCGTGATCGCCGTAAAGGTCCGCCATGTATTGAGTTATTCCGCCGGTCGCGTCGCGGAATTTGTAATAGCCCGACGTACCGTCGATACGCTCCGTATAACCGATGCCGAGCAGCTCGAGCAGAGCCCGCGATCTTTCGGTGACCGCTCTGTATGAGTATCCGGTCGCGCCGTTATTCGACAGATCGACGGAAAAACGGGTGTTGCATAAATACAGTTTATCTCCGACCGTGCAAAACGTAATATTTTCGGTAAACGTATAACAGCTCTTTTCGTATTCCGCCATTATCTCGTCCGGCGTTGCGGAGAAATCGGCCGACAGGCTTTCAAAGCCCGAGTTCTGCCTGTATACAACTATTTCCGGCATATACGCCGCGCTGAGATCGAACGTCGGGAACAGAGAAAAATATGAATAAAAGAACGCGCTGACCTCTTTGCCTGCTATATCGTGCAGACTTTCGCCGTCTGCCGACAGATACAGCGGAACGCCGACCGGATCGCCGTCGAGAGAGTAAAGGTACAAAAACCAGTCGCAGGACATATTATTTATTATATCGCAGATCTCTTTTCGCATCGACTGCGGCGCGGACGGAAAATAAAACACGGGCGCCTTATCGTTATCAAACTGCCTGCTGATGACCGGCAGAGACTTTTCGCCGGCCGAAAAACTTCCGTCATTGTCTATCACGTAATAACGTTCGTCGCCGTTACCGGTCTCCTTGACTTCCAGTGAGACGCCGTAAAAATCGGGATATTCGTCGCCGTCACGGTGAAATAAGGCGGTTGTCATAAAGCGTTGGTAAATCACCGGCAGACCGCCTTCGATCCTTATTTTCGTTATATGTACCAAACGGATCAGGTCGGTGTTTATCATATAAGAAACGCCGTCGGGACCGTCCGAGCAAATATAACCGGCTTTTCTGTAACAGCCGTATCTGATATCCGGATCGTCGGCAGGCTTATCGAAAACACTGATGCTTGAGGATGAAAGCATATTGACGTCGAATAAATAAACGGCGCCGTCTTCGATCAATGCGTCAAACGACACGACCACCTCAAAGGTTCCCAAGACGTTCGACGCGAGAATAAGCTCCTGCACGCTGTCTGACGCCTGACTTGACTCGTCGTGCGGTTCTATTTTGTCCGGCTCCGCAAACGCAAAAAGCGACGTGAATATTTTCTTGTAATCGGTTTTTTTCGCACCGAAAGCGCCCGTTATCGCGCCGTAATCGTATACTTTCAGAACGTCGCCGTCCCAAGAAGTGCGAAGTATCAAATCGCGTAACAGGCCGTACGTTTTGTCGTTTTGATACATCGGCTTTATCAGCGTGTATTCGATATCCGGGCTTTCCGTCGCGGCCGGCGCCGTAGTTTCGGGCGGCTTGGGCGAGGGCAGTTTCGATATTATCAGATACGCCGCAAAGATCAGCGCGATTACTATATCGGCTGCGATTATCGCAAAAAGCAGTTTTCTTCTTTTGCCCGGAGTTTTTTCATTCTCTTCGGTTTGCCCGTCATTTTTAGCGCCGTGCTCGAGCGCCGCCGCCATTCTGTCTTTATCGGCGGCGGTCGGTCTGATATTCGAGAAAGCGAGCAGATACCTGATATTTCTCATAAAAACCCCGATCACGTTTTATAATACAATTATAACGCCGTTTATAGTCAAAGTAAATAAGATTTTGAAAATATTATGTTGCAAAAGACAAGTTGCGACAGCATTATCGTCGGCTATAAGGTAAAATATGGAAAACTATACCGGAGGCGAGTCATGTTGGGCGTTGTAAAGAAAGAAAAACAGGACGAAAAGAGAATAAAAGAATATGAAGACAAGCTCAGAGCCTACGAAAGCGAACTCAGGCGGCGCGACGATACGAGCCGCATACATATGCTCAATCCGTCGCGCATCTGTCCGAACCCGTCTCAGCCGCGCCGGTATTTCGACGACGGCGAGCTTATAAGCCTCGCAGACAGCATAAGACAGTACGGTATAATACAGCCGCTTTCGGTCCGGCGCATCTCCGACGAAAGCTCGCCTTTCGGGGGTCTTTACGAGCTTATCGCCGGCGAGAGGCGGCTGCGCGCCGCGCGGATGCTCTCTTTGCCGTACGTGCCTTGCATAATAATCGACGCCGACAGAGAAGAGTCCGCAAAGATGTCGCTCGTCGAGAACCTTCAAAGACACGATCTGCATTTTTTCGAAGAGGCCGACGCGATAGGCAGACTTTGCGAAACGTACGGCATAAAACAGCAGGAGGCGGCGGCGATGCTCTCCGTCAGCCAGTCTTATGTAGCGAACAAACTCCGTCTGCTCCGCCTCGGCGAAGAGGAGAGAAGGACCGTCATTAACGGAGGTCTGAGCGAACGCCACGTCAGAGCCGCGCTCAAAGCCGAAGACCCCGAGGTGCGGAAAAAAATACTGCAGACCGCGGCTTTGCGCGGTCTGAACGTAAAGCAGACGGAGCAATACGTTCACGACCTTCTCGACAGCAAAGATCAGCCCGGGCGGGCGGAGATGAAATTCGTGATAAAAGACATAAGAATATTTTTGAATACCATAGACAAAGCCGTCGGCATCGTCCGCGCCGCGGGCATACCCGTGGAGCAGAGCCGAAGCGACGGCGACGGTATGATAGAATTGAAGATCAGAGTGCCGGGATCACCCGTCAAACGCTGAATCTTATCGCTGTGAATATCGCGCTTTTTCCTTTCGGCAAAGCCGCGGTAAACCTGTTTTTGTATAGCTCTGCATCATAGCCTTCGAGCTTAGGATAAACGGTTTCGATCTTTCCGTCCTTCAAATACTTCGACAGATCGAGCTCGATACTTGACTCGTCGTCCGAATTGTTCCACACGCCGAGCAGTAAAACTCCGTTAACGCGGTCGATAAGCCCGAAAGTATCGGTCTTTTCGGTATCGATATCGAACGTCCCCGCAGGGTATACCGGAACGCCGCAAGCGATGTTTACGCAGTACCTATTATGAAGAGCGGTCGCCTCTTTCATAAGCGAGAGGTTGAATTCATCGGCGCAGTCGATATGCCCTGAAATATACATCACGCCGAACATACCGGTCACGAAACAGTAGACCGTTGTTTTGCCGTCTTTGAACCTGTCGGTAAATTCCGGCGACGGCTTGAAGTACTGACTGTGATCTATCTTTACGGGGTAGGGATATACCCATATCCCGCACTGACCGGGCGTGACGCACGCTTCCGTGCCGGATACTATCGACGGGAGCCTGAAAAAATCCTCCTG
>JAEEJH010000143.1 GCA_016281775.1 Clostridiales bacterium
AATGTGATATAATACGTCTCGCATTTGGAAATACGGGGTGTGGCTCAGTTTGGTAGAGCGCTTGGTTCGGGACCAAGAGGCCGGAAGTTCAAATCTTCTCACTCCGACCAGAAAGATCCTCGTCAGAAGACGGGGATTTTTTACTGAACAGATAAATCAGCTGCCGCCGATGAAATCCGCCCGGACGCATCTGAGAGGAACCGGAACGGTCGGCGACAACCGCAAATATATACGTTTGAAATATTGCCAAACGGTCGGTTGATCGTAAGATGAAGAGAAAATGAACATAAAAACATGTGAAACGTTCGCCGGCAAACTCCCGGCTCAGACGGCCACGGTATGTAAAAAAGCGGAAAAAACCGTGCAAAAAAGCAGTTCAAGCAAAAAACGTGTTACAGACCGCCTGAGGACGTTTTTTGCGTTTCTGCTTTGCACAGCCGTAATGCTTTTGTACGGATGCGGCGCCGCGACGGTCGGCACGACTGATACCGTGACCGAAACGGACTCTCCGGCGTCCTGTACGGAGGAGACCGGAATAAACGGATCGCCGGAGACAGCTCCGGTATTTTCGGCGTCCGGCGGACTGTACGGCGAAGGTTTTGAATTATCTCTTTCCGTACCGGAGAGCTCGCCCGAGGGCGCATACATAGCTTATACTGTAAACGGGGACGAGCCGGGACCGGATTCTGAAAAGTACGGCGGCGCGATCGTTGTGGCAAAGACAAAAACCGTCCGCGCGGCTATGTTTTCGTCCGATGACAAAATGATCGGACGGATAGTTACGAACACCTACGTTATAAACGAGCCGTCGGCGCTGCGCACAGTGGCGCTATCCGTCGACGGAGACGATCTTTATTCAGCAGACAGGGGTATTTTATCAAACCGCGCCGGCTCCGGCGCCGAATGGGAACGTCCCGTCAGCGTTGAGATATATGAGCCTGACGGCACAGCGCTTATAAGGCAGGATGCCGGCGTAAGACTTGCAGGTTCGGGATCGCGGTCGTTCGATCCGGCGTCGCTGCGCGTCATAGCCCGCAGCTATGAAAAATCCGGGGCGGACGGCGAAAAATACAGCGGCGGCGGCAAATTCCGCGCCGATCTGTTCGGAGACGGATTTACGGAATACGACAGGTTCCTGCTTCGCAACGGCGGCAACGATTCACCGTATCAGGCGCGCGAAAAATTCCTGCGTATGAATCTTCTCCGCGACTGCATATCGAACGAATACTGTCACGGCCTCGGCGAACGGCTCGGTATATCCGTATTCGCGCAGAGGTGCGTTCCCGTCCGCGTATATATGAACGGTGAATATTACGGCATATCGATAATGAAAGAGGATTTTGACGAGCGGCTTATATCGGAAAGATACGGGCTCGACAAAAACTCCGTGACCGTTATCAAGGGCAAAAAACTCTATTACCAGCTTGAATCGGGCGGCGACGCCGAACTTGACGAATGGCTTTCATTATGCGGATACGCGGCGGATAACGCTCTGTCGGAAAACTTCGGCGAGGCGTATGAATACGTATCCGGCCGGATAGACGTCGACAACGCGGCGGCGTATCTGTCCGTGATGCTTTATCTGTGCAACACTGACTGGCCGCAGAACAACGCCATGGTTTGGCGCTATACCGGAGAGCGGACGGACGGCGCGTTCTCCGACGGTAAATGGCGTTTTGTCATACGCGATATGGATCTTTGCTTCGCTCTGCACGACGCGCCGTCCCGCGTATCGAACACCACGTACACGATGGCTGACACGGATACGTTTTTACGCCTTCTCGCGTTTTACCGCGAAGGAAAAGGTTATGATTACGACCAGTCGCTCGGGTTCTACGGCGACGACATGAAGCTGCAGGGGCTGTTTGATTTTCTGCTCAGATCCGCCGATTTCAGGCGAAAATTCGAAAAGATATGCGATACCCTCTGCACAGCTGAAGAAGAGGAGCATATGAAAAACACGGCGAAAGCGGTGCAAACGCTCTGCCGTACCGAGATAAAACGCCATATCGACGTTTGGAAAACCGCGGGGAAAATATACGGCGCGTACAGCTATTCAAACTGGGAACGCTCGTTTGAAGATATGGAAGAATTCATATCCGACAGACCCGCGTATTTCAGAAAATATCAGAGCGATACGATGAAATACTATGAAAACTGAATAATAAGAGGTAATCGTGAAAAAAGCGGTAACAGCGGTACTTCTTGTTTATACCGCTGTCAGTTCATTCAAT
This sequence comes from Clostridiales bacterium, assembly GCA_016281775.1. Lineage (GTDB taxonomy): Bacteria > Bacillota > Clostridia > Oscillospirales > CAG-272 > UBA1248. Next base: position 2,235 of record JAEEJH010000143.1, read on the forward strand.
AACAGTATCTGACCGTTAAAGGACCGGAAGTTCAGATCTTCTCACTGTGACCGTAAACAGACGAAAAACGGGCATTAAAGCCCGTTTTCGTCTGTTTTTAATTCATTTTCGCATTATGACCGCCGCTTTGTTTTCATCCCGTGAACATAATGATATTTGTCATCATTTGACCGAGGTCTTTTTCTTTTTTAATATAACAACGATAACGACTGCGATGATGACGGCGGCTGCTGCGGGGATTATAATGAACAACGGATTGAATTTGCCCGGGTTTTTGACGTCTTTATCGCCGTTATCCGGCTTTTTCGTTTCGGGAGCGTTTGGCGCCGCGTCCGTTACGGCCTGTGTAACGGTCACCGTTTCGGTTTCGGCTTCCGTCCCGGTTTCCGTCTGCGCCTCCGTTACGGCGCTCTGTTTTTTGTATATCATGTCCGAATACATATCCAGCGGGTCGTCCGTATAGCCCTTGATCCACGCTATATCGACGTATTCGTCGGCAGGCGCGCCGTTCGGGAAAGCGACGATACCGAGGTCTACGATAAAGTGAGTCCAGCCGTCCTCGCCTTGCATGTCGAACAGTACGACGTGCCATTCGCCGTCGTTGCCGACCGTTTCCGTATAGCAGTAATCGGGATCGATATACTCCGTGAACATGTTGCGGTACACAATGCCGAGGTCTTTAACGTGCGGGGAAGAGGTGCGATATTTGACCGCCACGGTGGTTACGTTGTCCGCAAGCATGCGTCCCGGGGTAAAGTAGAAGTACGGTTTATCCTCGTCTTCGCCGGGATAAAATCTTAAAAACGCCTCTCCGTTTTCCTCCGTGCGCTCGACCCGGGCGTTTTCCGTTCTTATCGTGTCCGTTACAGCCTCAAGGCTCATGTCCGCGAACGTGAGAAGCCCGTATCTCTGCTCGTTTTCGTCAAGACCCGTGTAATTTATGACCTCGCCTTCAACGTTGTCCGGCTTGCCGGTAAAGGTTATCCTTGCAAAATACTCGTTCAGCTTCATGGAATACTGAGCGCCTATGCC